>NZ_JBVJKF010000001.1:496521-698766 GCF_055585365.1 Streptomyces sp. NPDC053432 | reverse complement strand
TTCGTCCGACAACGTCAACTCAGCCTTCGGCCGCCCAGTTCGTGCCACCCAACAAGCCTACACATCTGAATGGAATTCCTGACTCAGAAGACTAGGGGGTGTTGCGAAAGTCCCGCACGGCGCCCACGGCGCCCGGCACGCACTCTCGCCGCACCGGCCGAAGCCCCGAGTACGTCCAGTACGAGGACCTTCGCCCGGCACGCCGAGAGCACGCACCGGACACCGCGGGCACCGCACAGGACTTCCGCAACACCCCCTAGCGGTAGCCCGTGGTGTCCGCCGGGCGGTTGCGGTCCTGGACCTCGGTCAGGTAGCGCCAGGCGTCCGGGCGGCTGCCGTCGAGGTCGGTGAAGCCGTACACCCCGGCCAGCCCGCCGCTGGAGAGGGAGCGGCCGTTCCAGCGGGCAACGTCCGGGTCGGCGGCGAGGGCGGCCACCGCGCGGCCGACGTACGACGGGGTCTCCGAGATGGCGAAGTGCGGGACCTCGGCGAGCGCGTCGCGCCAGTTCGACTCCGTCACGCCGAAGGCGTCCAGCATCATCTCCGACCGCATCCAGCCCGGCGTCAGGGCCACCGCCGTGGCCCCGCGCGGGCCGACCTCGTGCCCGAGGGCGAACGCCATGCGCAGCACCGAGGACTTGGCGATGTCGTAGAAGAAGGAGTTGCGGTAGCGGCTCGCGTTGTAGTCCGCCGTGCCGTCCGTCATCTCCACCACCAGCCCGCCCCGCTCGCGCAGCAGCAGCGGCAGCGCGAAGTGACTGGTCACGGCATGGGTCTCCACCGCGAGGCGCAGCAGCCGCAGGCCGTTGTCCAGGTTGTGCTCCCATACCGGGCTCTCCCACTCGAAGAGCCGCTCCCCGCCCCAGATGTCGTTGACCAGGACGTGCAGGCGGCCCTGTTCCGCGTCGATCCGCCGGACCAGCGCCTCCACCTCCGCCGGGACGAGATGGTCGGCGA
This sequence comes from Streptomyces sp. NPDC053432, assembly GCF_055585365.1. Lineage (NCBI taxonomy): Bacteria > Bacillati > Actinomycetota > Actinomycetes > Kitasatosporales > Streptomycetaceae > Streptomyces > Streptomyces sp. NPDC053432. Next base: position 697,809 of record NZ_JBVJKF010000001.1, on the reverse strand, counting down.
CCACCGGGATCCCCACCCCGCCCGCCGCCGTCACCAGCTCCGCGGTCTCCTCGATCGTCTCGGGCCGGTCGTACTCCGAACGCCGCCCGCGCGTACTGCGCCCCGACGCGTACACCGTCGCGCCCGCCGCGCCCAGCTCGACCGCGATGCCGCGGCCCGCGCCGCGCGTCGCGCCGGCCACCAGGGCGATCCTGCCTTCGAGCATGCGCCGTGCCGGCTCCGTACGGACCATGCTCCGACCCTACGACGGCACGCGCCGCCCCCGCCCGCGGACACGGCGACCCCGCCGCCCGCGAGCCGCAGCGGCGCGGTGGCGCCCTGGCGGATCCGTCCAGGGCGCCGAACGCGAGCGGGGACATTCAGAACCAGTTGACGGTGAGCGGGAACGCGGCGGTCACGGTGGCGCCCGTGGAGTCGGTTGCCGTCGCCGTGATCTGGACGGTGCCGACGGACCACGGCCTGCCGCTGATCCGGCCCGTGCCCGCGTCGACGGTCAGGCCGAGGGGCAGACCCGTGGCCGCGTAACGGACCGGGGCCCGGCCGCCGGTGGCGGTGAGCTGAACGGTGCAGGACTGGTTGAACCTGCAGGTCTGGGGACCCGGGTTGGCCAGCTTCAGATCACCCGTGGTGGGGGTGGGGGTCGGAGTCGGGGTGGGCGTCGGGGTCGGGGTGGGCGTCGGGGTGGGCGTGGGCGTCGGGGTGGATCCGGTGGTGAACACCTCGCTGATCGGCTGCACGTTGGCCGCGTTCCCCGCGTGCGTCGCCGAGCCGAAGAGGTCCTCGAAGGTGCGCAGCAGGTGGTGGTGGTTGAAGGCGGAGGAGTACGTCCCCGTCCTGACGTTCGCGCCGTAGAAGACGGTGGCGATCTGGTTCGAGCCGAGGTAGTTGTCCTCGTCCCAGGTCAGCACCAGCAGGCTGTTGTTGGCCTTGGCCCACTGCGCGTAGGCGTCGAGGTTGTTCCTCGTCCACGTGTCGCCCGTGTTCACCGAGCACGAGTGCATGTCGTTGCACTGGTTGGGGACCACGAACGACAGGTCCGGCAGCGCCGCGAAGTCGTTCTGCGGGAACTGCGTCCAGGTCCTGCCGGTGTTGAGGGGCACGTTCTTGAAGGCGAACCACGGGTTGTGCTTCTGCGCGTACTGGCCGCTGGTGCAGGCCGTGGAACCCTCGCTCGGCAGGTCCTCGTTGTACGTCGCGAAGGTCTTGCCGGCCGCGATCAGCTCCTGGCCGAGGTTGGCCGCCGTCATCGACTGAGGGGTGTAGCAGCCGTCCCCGGTGATGCCCTGGGTGGCGCCGGAGAAGAGGTTGAAGTAGTTCGGCTGGCTGGGGTGGGTCAGCGCCTTCATCCCGGTCAGGCTCGCGCCACCGTTCGCCAGCTGGTTGATGTACGGGGCGTTCGAGCTGCCCATGATCTCGCCGTACTGCTTGTTCTCGTACACGACGACGACCACGTGGTCGTACGAGGGCAGGCCCGCGGCGGTGGCGCCCGTGCGGGAGTCCGCACCGCTCTCGGCGGCTTCGGAACTCGCCACGGTGAGGGCGCCCAGCAGGCCGAGGGCGCCGAGGGCGCCGAGGGCGGCCGCGAACGCGGAGCGCCGGGCCCCGCGTCTCGCGGGCGTTCCGGGTGAGTGGGTGGACATGGTGGTGCCTCCTCGGGTGTGGTGCTCGGGTGTGGTGTTCGGGTGTGGTGCTACTCCTCGCGCCGGGCCGGTCCGGCCACCGCGATGTTCAGGAACCGCGGTACGGGCCGTCCCCGGCCGCGGAAGTCCTCCGCGACCGCGGCCCGTACCGCCGCCAGCCGTGCTTCGGGCAGCAGCACCAGCACGCTCCGCCCCTCCCGCTGCCCGGGCTGCCAGGCGCTCAGGGCCCCGGCGGCGCGGGTCCGGGCCACGGCCCGGGCCAGTTCCGCCGGCCGGTCCGCCGGGTCGCCGCGCACGGCCAGCAGCACCAGGCGCGCGCCCGAGGCGGCCGGGTCGAAGTCGACGTACCGCTGCGTGCGAACCGGCTCCGGGCCCAGCAGCAGGGCCTTCCCGGCCCGGGCGAAGAGCACCGCCCGGCGCAGCGTGTCGTCGCCGTCCGGCAGGGCGTCGGCCAGCAGCCGGGCCAGGTGGGCGCGGTCCGGCTCCTCGCCCCGGCCGCCGTGCACGTCGGCCACCGCCAGGGCGATCGCGCACTCCGCGGGCTCCGCCGTGGCCAGCCCGGCGGCGGCCGTGAGCGAGCCCTGCACGTGCAGGTCGGTCCCGCCGCGGCCGTGACCGGCCCGGGCCAGGGCACGCAGCACCGCGTACGGCCGCACCGCCCACGCCGGGGCGTCGGGCGGCGGGCCGGCCAGGGTCAGCGGCAGGTCACAGCTGTCGGCGGGGTGAGCGAGGGAACTGAGCCGCACCAGCCCGTCGGTACGCGGCGCCGCGGCGGCCGCGGTGGGCCACCCGGCCGCCGCGACCAGTCCGGGCGAGCCGAGGTGGAAGGCGTACGGGGCACTCCACACGGCGTCGGGCCGCCGCCCGTGCGCGGCTTCCAGCGCGTACGCGACGAGCCGGAACAGGGGGTCGGCGGTGGCCCTCCGGGCCAGGCCGCCTCCGGCGGGGCCGGCTGTTCGGCCCTTGTCCGTGCCGGCCGGGCCCGGAACGGCGCCGGCCGAGGCCCCTGGCCTGCCCGTACGGGCGGTGGCCGGGCCGTGGGCGCCCGGAGCAAGGGGGGCCGGGGCCGCGGGATCGTCCGGGCGGGCGACGCCCGGGTCCGTGCGGCCGGGCTCCGTGCGGCCCCGGGCCCGGGGGCCGCCCGTGCGGACGGTGGCCGAGCCGGGGCCCAGGGCGCCCCGGGCCGCGCGGGCCGGGGCCGCGGGACCGCCCGTGCGCGCCGGGGCGCCGGGGCCGCCCGTGCGGGCGGTGGCCGGTTCCGGGCCGGGGGCGGCGGGCGGGGTCGAAGGGGACGGGAGTCCCGGGGTGGGGTGGGTCATCGGGTGTCCTTGCGGGCCAGGAGGCGGTAGGCGTTGCCGCCGTCCGAAAGGTGGGCGGCCGTCGTGCGCAGGGCGTCGAGGGCCGCCGCAGCCGCGAAGAACGGCAGTGCGGCCACCCGTACGGCCTTCGCGCGGGCCCGGGCGCCCGGTGCCGGCGGCGGTCCCCACGGCCGGTCGGGATCCGGGGCCAGCCGGGCCGCGGTCAGGGCCACCGCCCCGAAGAAGTCGTTGCCCTGGTGGGCCGGACCGTGCTCCTCGGCCAGGACCGTCAACCCCCGGTCGGACAACGCCTCCCGCAGGTTCGCCGCCGGGATCAGGTGCTGGTGCTGCGGCTGGAACCACGGCAGCCACGCCGGACCGAGCAGCCCCGCCATCCGCGACTGCGGATCGGGCAGCTCGACCGCCAGGAACCCGCCGGGGGCCAGGACCGCGGCCGCCGCGTCCAGCTCGGCGAACGGATCCCGCGTGTGCTCCAGGTAGTGGTACATGCTGACGACCTCGTACTGCCCGGCCAGCTTCGGCGCGAACTCCGGGAACTGGCCCTGGTATCCGGTCTCCACCCACCCCCGCAGCTCCGCCCCGCGGACCCCCTCGCCCATGTCCAGCCCGTCGAAGCGGGTGTCCGGCCACACCGCCCGCGCCGCGTTGCAGAAGTGCCCGTGCCCGGTGCCCACGTCCAGCCAGGACGAGGGGACGGCGTACGGGCGGAGCATCTCGGCCCGGCTCCGGTAGGCCGCGCCCAGCCTGCCGAAGACCGTGCCGGCGCCCTCGCCTCCGCGCCCGTCGTAGAAGTCGCGGTAGTAGAACTCCAGCCCCTGCGGGCTGAGACGGGGATTCTGGAAGACGTGTCCGCAGTCCCCGCACCGTTCGAGGGTGAACCGGCCGGGCTTGCCCTGGAGCAGGTCCGGCACCCGCACCCGTACGGACAGCCGGTGCGAGCCGCACCACGGGCAGTCGGTGCGGCGGGGTTCCAGGAACCGGCCGGTGCCGTCGGCGAGCTCGGCCCGGTACGCGGCGGCCCGGGCGGTGTCCGCTCCCTCCCGGCTGCGGGCCGCCGCCGGGGCCGTACGCAGGGCGGCTCCGAGGGAGCGGAGCGGCCGGGCGGCGGTGGCCCGGGCCAGGTCCGCCGGGCGCAGCGGGGAGCCCGGCCCCCGGAGCGCGAGGTACGGCTGCAGGCAGTACAGCCCGGCCGCGGCCGCACCCCAGCGGCCGTGGCGCACGACGGAGGCCGCGAGCAGCGCCAGCCCGCCCAGCTGCGCGGCGGCCAGGGCGCCCGGCGGCAGCCCCTGCGCCCGCAGCTCGGCGGCCCGGGCGGCTCCCCCCGCCTCCCCGGCCGGTCCGCAGCTCAGCGCCGGGGCTATCGCGAGCCCCGTCGCGTCGGCCGCGTACTCCTTCAGACGGCGGGTGAGCGCGAGGAGTTCCGCGGGGGTCGCGTACGGCCCGGCCGCGTCCACCCCGGCCCGGGCCAGCACCTCCTCCGCGACGAGCACCGCGAACCCGGCGCCCCGCCCCTCGCCGAGCCGGTCCTCCCGGTAGCGCGCCGGGTCCACCAGCCGCAGCAGCCCGAGCGCCCGCTCGGCGGGCAGGTCCGCCGGCAGCAGGTCCAGCACCCGCAGCCCCTCCCGCTCGGCGTGGGCACAGGCGGCGAGGACGGTGGCCCCGTCGGGCTCCACGCCCCGGGCGGTCAGCAGCCGCCAGCCCGCGGGGCGCGGCACGGCGGCGGCCGGCGGCGGGACCACGGGCAGCACGTGGACCGCCCGCAACCGTCGACGGGTGCGCACGGTGCCCGCCCCGAGCGCGGCCAGCAGCACCGCCGGGAGCCAGGGGTTCCGGGGGAGCGGGGGTGGTGTCATGGGAGTTTCTCCAACCGGTCGGCCGCGGCGGCGGCCCCGCCCGCCGCGGCGAATGAGGCCTGGATCCGCCGGGCGGCCCGGCGGGGGCCGGGGTCGTCCAGCACGGCCGTGAGCGCGTCGCGCAATTCCTCGGCCCGGGTCCTGCCGAACCGCACCCGGACCCCCGCCCCCGCCTCGACGACCTGCCGGGCCACGATCGGCTGGTCGTCCCGGATCGGGGCGACCACGAGCGGCAGCCCGTGCGCGAGGGACTCGCAGACGGTGTTGTGGCCGCCGTGGCAGACCACCGCGTCCAGATGGGGCAGCAGCTCGAGCTGCGGGACCCGCTCCCGGAGCAGGAGGTGGCGCGGCGCATCCCCGATCAGGGAGGCGGGCGCGGCCAGGACCAGCTGGACCTCCGCGGCCAGCCGTTCGGCGGCCCCCAGCACCGACCGGTAGAAGCGGCCCCCCGCCTCCTGGTTGAGGGTGCCCAGCGACACCAGGACGCGTTTGCGCGCCGGGTCCAGCCGCTGCCACGGGAAGCCGGGAGAGGCGGGCCGGGCCCCGAAGGCGGGCCCCACGAACGCGAAGTGCGATGGGAACTCCGCGGTCGGGCCCACGAGTTCAGGGGTCGAGAAGACCAGCACCAGCCGCTCCGAGAACCGCGGGTCCCAGCCCTCCCCACCGGCCCCGAACTCGCCGAGCAGACCGTCGATCCTCCCCGCGACCCACTCCCCGACCTTCGGGAAGTCGGCGAAGGGCCGGGTGAGTTCGGCCGAGGTACTGGCCGAGGTGGCCCACGGGACACCGAGCCGCCGGGCGACCAGCGGCCCGGCCAGGGCCTGCTGGTCGGCGACCAGCAGGTCCGGTGCGAAGGCGTGCACCGCCCGCGTCACCCCCGGGACCATGGCCCGGGCGAGCGGGACGAGGGCCTCCTCCCAGAGGAAGCGCAGCGCCCCGACCCCGCGCAGATCGCGCCAGCGTTCGTGCAGACAGGCGTAGGCGCCACCGATCTCCCGGCCGTCGTCCCCCTCGCCGGCCGGCAGGATCCGGGCCCGGGCCGGAAGCAGCCCGGTCAGTGCGGAGGCCGGCCCGGTCCAGGCGACCTCGTGTCCCCGGGCGGCCAGTTCGGCCCCGACGGCCACGGTCGGATTGACGTGCCCGGCGAGCGGGGGGACGGTGAAGAGCACCCTCATGGGACCAGAGCTCCCGTCGGGGCGAGGTGCCCCTCCGCCCTCTCCGCACCGGCCGCACCCTCCGCCCCCGCCGCACCGGCCGCGGACGCCGTCGCGTCGAGATGGGCCAGGACGGCCTTGCGCAGCGTCCCGCCGCTCTCCTTCAGCACGTCGTGCCCCAGGCCCGGCAGGATCTCGATCGAGGCGACCTCCGATGCGTGGCGGACCAGTTCCCGTGCCCCCGGGACGAGTTCGGAGTGCTCGCCGCACACGATCAGCACCGGACAGCGCAGCAGGGCGTAGTCGGCCGGGGTGAAGGCGCGGCTTCCGGCGATGTCGTCGATCAGCGTGGTGCGGTTGAGGAGGGCGTCGGCGATGGCCGTCAGATTCGCGGCCTTGCGCAGGCGCAGGCCGTGCAGCTCGGTCGGGACCGGGCTGTCCTCCAGGCTCAGCGCGGCGGCCGACAGGGTGTCCACCATGTTCTCCACCCAGCCGCCGCTGAGCGGCGGTTCGAGGAGCGTGAGCCCCGCGACGAGGTCGGGCCGGGCGAGGGCGGCGTGCAGCGCGAGGGTGCCGCCGTAGCTGTTGCCGACCAGGTGGACCGGTCGCCCGCCGAGGTCCAGGGCGCCGAGCAGAGCGAACAGGTCGCGCACCGCCGTGCGGCTGTCGTAGCCGCTGGGCGGCCGCTCGGTGCGGCCGTGCCCGCGCAGGTCGTACAGGACGGTCTCGTACCCGGCCAGGGTGACCGGCACGGCCAGCGGGCAGTAGAAGGAGGACAGGTTGTCGACGACCAGCCCGTGCAGGAACACCACGACGGGCCGGCCGGGGGCGGCGGCCGCGGCGTCGGCCGGGAGCCGCTGGACGTGGAAGCGGAGCGAGTCCGCGAGGACGACGGCCATGGCGGGCTCAGCCGGCCGAGGCCGACCGGGCGGCGGCCGTTACCGGAGAGAGGACCGGGGCCGGAGCGGCGGTGGCCGGTGCGGCGGTGGCCGGTGTGGCGGCGGGCGCCGGGGTGACGGCCTGGGCCGCCGACGCGCGGGCGAGGGAGGCGTGGGTGATCCGGCCGATGTGGGTGACCAGTTCACCGACGGACATCGCCAGGATGGCGTCCATGTCCTTCTCCGCCAGGAACCCCATCAGGTCCACATCGGCGCCGTAGCGGTGGTGCAGCAACTCGGCGAGGGCGACGAACTCGACGCTTTCCAGCGCGAGGTCCTGGTTGAAGGTCGTCTCCATGGTGACCTCCTCCGCGAGCAGGTACTCGTCGCCGACGATCTCCACGAGCATGGAGGTGATCTCGGCGAGGATGTCAGGTGCCATGACGGGTCTCCGTGAGCTGGAAGGGGACGGGGAGCGGGGCCGACGGGTCGGCGGTCCAGGCGACGACGTGGTCGAGGGGCGGGAGGCCGAGCAGGGTGGTGCGGACCGGGTACGCGCCGCCTCCGGGCGGGAGCACCAGCAGTGCGCCGGGATCCGGGTCCCCGCTGTCCCCGGTCACCCGCCACTCGCGGGGCCGGCCGCCGAGCCCGCTGCCCTCCGCCTTCGCGGCGGCCTCCTTGGCGCACCACAGCGCGGTCACGGCGGCCGGCAGGCCGGTGCCCCCGCGGGCGGCCGGCAGCCCGGCCAGCCGTTCGGCCAGGCGGAGTTCGTCCGGGGAGAGCGCGATGCGGACCAGCGCGTCCGGCTCGGCGGTCACCGGCTCCACGTCGATGCCGACGGCCCGGGACGGATGGGCGAGGGCGACCGCGATCCGGTCCTTGTGGGCGATAGACAGCCGGAACCCGCCGGCCCGCCCTCCCAGCGCGAGGGGGCGGCCCGCCGCGTCGTTGCCGACCGGGACCTCCACGGGGAACACCGGTCCCGCGCCCGCGTCCCACAGCAGACCGCGCAGGGCGTCCTTGGCCGCGATCCGGCCCAGCAGCCACGGCCCCCTCGCGCGCGGCGGCAGCCCCTCGTACACCGCCCGTTCGGCGGCCCCGAGGTAGCGGCGCATCACCAGCTCCTGCGAAGCGGGGTCGGTCCAGCGCCGCCGGGCCAGGCACCAGCCCTCGGGCCGGGGCTCGCCGATGCCGCACACCTCCGGGGTGAACTTCATCGGCCAGACCCGCTCGTCGGCGCCGAAGCGGCGGTACGTCCACCCCTCGATCCGCGCCCACACCGGGCCGGTGGCGTCGCCCGCGGCGTCGGCCCGGCGCAGTTCGAGGTCGCCGCGGACGCTGAGGTCGCGGACCTCGCGGATGCGGGCCGTCGCGGCGACGAGCTCCCTCCCGGCGGGCGGGGGTCCGTAGAAGCGGATCCGGTCCACGGTCGCCGGGAAGACGAGGCGGTCCACCGGCAGCCGCAGCTGCATCCAGTGCCCGAACAGCTGCCCGGCGGCGTCGAGCAGTGCGCCCGGATCGGGGAGCGCGCGCAGGACCCCCTGGATGCCGTCCTCGCCGACGGTCCGCACCTCGTGCACGGCGGCGAACCGCGGACCGTGGAACATCCACCGGTCCCGGTACAGCGCCTCGGCGCTCACGGGGGCGGGCCGCGGAGCGCGCAGGGGTGCCGGGTCCGGAGCGGGGGGCGCCCCGTACCGCGCACCCAGCAGGACGACGACGCTCGCGTACTCCCCGAGGGTCACGCGCAGCCGGCCGGGGCCGGCGTCCCGGACGGTGACCTCGACGTCCACGGCCGGCTCGACCGCGAGCCAGCGCAGGGCCCGTACGTCCTCGTGGCCGACGACGGCGAGGCCGGGCGGGGCGTGGCGGAGCGCGGCATCGGCGGCCAGTTCGAGCATGGTCGTCATGGGCACGACGGGGAACCGGTCGGAGTCCTCCGGCCAGCCGTCGGGCTGGAGGTACACGCAGTGGTCCCGTACGCAGGGCAGCGCGGCGAGGGAGAGGCGGAGGCGGGTTCTCCCCGCGGGAGTGCCGGGGGCCCGTACGGCCGCCCAGGTCTCGGCGACGCTCCGGGCGGCGGTGCCGGTGTCGGCGAGTACGGCGTCCAGGGCGGACAGCAGCGCGGGACGCGGCCCGGCGGGCGCCGGTACGCGGCGTGCGGCCGGAGCCAGGAGCCCGCGCAGGGCCGCCCGCGCCTCCTCCCCGAGCCGGACCAGCGGCGAACCGAGGTCCAGGGTCACGCCGAGCCCGCGCCGGGCGCCGGACCCGTCGCCCGCCCCGTTCGCCCCCGCCCCGGCCCCGCGCCCGGCCCCAGTGCCCGCGCCTGAGCCCGTGCCGTGGCCCGAAGCCGGGCTCGCGCCGTGGCCCAGAGCCGGGCTCGTGCCGTGCCCTGAACCCGGGTCCGTGCCGTGGCTTGCCGCCGGGCCGGTGCCGTGGCCCGACCCCGGCCCCGGCCCCGGGTCCTGGGCTGAGCTCGGGCCGGGTTCCGCACCGGGGGCCTCGGCGCGGTGGAGGGACCCCCTGTGCGGGGCGAGGTGGGCGGCGGCCGGGCCCGAGGCGTCCGCGGAGGCCGGCGGGCCGGCCGTCGTTTCCGGGCCGGCGGAGCCCGCAGGGGCCGGGGCCGTGCGGCCCGGCGCGTGGGGGGCACCCCCGCCCGGAGGGACCGGCGCCGGCGCGCCGCCCACGAGGCTCCCGGCAGGGGAGAGGCGGTCCCAGCGAGGGGCATGGCCCTCGGCCCACAGCGCGGCGCAGGCCCGCCGCAGGGCCGCCACGCCGCCGAGCCGGGGGGAGGAGACGGACACCGAAAGGTGGGGGCGGTCGCGCAGGGTGTCCTCCACGAAGCCCGGCAGGCTGCCCGGCCCCAGTGCGACGAAGGACCGTACGCCCTGCTCCTCGTACAGCCGCAGGGTCAGCTCACGGAACCGCACCGGCTCCAGCAGGTGGCGGACCACCAGCTCCCGCACCGCGCCCGGGTCGGAGGGGAAGGGCGCGCAGGTCGTCGCCGACCAGACGGGCAACGCCCCGCCCGTCAGCGGCAGCCGCCCGAACGCGGCCCGCACCTGGCCCAGATACGGTTCCCACATCGGGGTGTGGAACCCCGAACGGAACGGCAGTTCCTGACCGAGCACCCCTTCGGCGCGCAACCGCCCCACCGCCAGGTCCACTTGCTCCGGATCGCCGCAGATCACCGACTGGTGCGGGCAGTTGTCGTGGGTCACCACCACCCGGTCCAGCCCGTGCAGCGCCGCCTCCGCCCGCCGCGCTCCGCAGCCCAGCGCCGCGTACACGAGGTCCGGGACCAGCAGGTCCCCCGGCTTCAGCGAGCCGAGGAAGGTGTCGGCCGCCTCCTTCGGGTACATGCCGGCGGCCACCATCGCCGCCCACTCGCCCAGGCTGTGCCCGGCCAGTACGTCGGCCTCGATGCCGAGACCCGGCATGAGCCCGGCGAAGAACCGGCCCGTCGCGATCGCGTCCAGGGCCCGTTCGACGAGCGTGGAACCCCGGGTCAGCGCGGGCCGGACGGCGCCCAGCCGCTGCGCCACGTCGTCCACGACCGGCGCGAACTCCGGCTCCAGGCCCGGGAAGAGGAAGGCCGTCCGGCCGCCCAGCGGCTCCGGCGCGAACCACACGTCCCCCCTGCCGCGCCAGGCCCGGCCGCGTGCCACCGCCTTCGCGGCCAGCGCCAGCCGCTGCGGCGTCGGCCCGACCACCGCCAGCCGGCAGGGCCCGGTGCCCCCCGACACCGGGGCCCCGGCGGCCAGCAGTGCGGACAGCTCGGCCGGGTCGCCGGCGGCCAGCAGGAGTACGTCCTCCCGGGCGCGGGGGGCCGCGACCACCGGCACCGCCGCGACCGCCGGCACCGCCGCGCCGGCGAGCGGCAGGAACCGCCGCGTCGGCGGCGCCGGGCGGGCCGCCCCCGGAGCCTCCTCCAGCACCACGTGCGCGTTGATCCCGCCGAACCCGAACGCGTTGACCCCGGCGCGGCGCGGCGCGGGCCCGCGCTCCCACGGCTCCGCCGCCGTCACCGGCCGCATCCGGGTCCGTACGAGGTCCGCGTGCGGCTCCTCCAGGTGCAGGGTCGGCGGGAGCACCCCGTCGTGCACGGCCAGGGCCGCCTTGATCAGCCCGGCCATGCCGGAGGCCTGCATGGTGTGCCCCAGGTTCGACTTCACCGACCCGAAGCCGATCCCGGGCCCCCCGGCGCCCGGCTCGGGCGGGCCGAACACCCGCGCAAGGGTGTCCAGTTCGGCCGCGTCCCCGACCGGGGTGCCCGTGCCGTGCGCCTCCAGCAGCCCCAGCGCACCCGGCGCCCGCGGATCCAGACCGGCCTCCCGCCAGGCCCGTTCCAGCGCCCGTACCTGACCGGCCACGAGCGGACTCATCAGGCTCGCCGCCCGGCCGTCCCCGGCCACGCCGGTGCCGCGGATGACCGCGTACACGCGGTCGCCGTCGCGTTCCGCGTCCGCCAGCCGTTTCAGCAGCACCACCCCGGTGCCCTCGGACAGCAGGGTCCCGTCGGCCCTGCGGTCGAAGGGCCGGATCCGCTCGCTCGGGCTGAGGGCCCGCAGCTGCGTGAACACGCTCCACAGCGTCGCGATGTGGCAGTGGTGGACGGCGCCCGCCACCACCGCGTCGCAGCGACCCGCCGCCAGCAGCCCGACTGCCTGGTCCACGGCCAGCAGCGAGGAGGCGCAGGCGGCGTCCAGGGTGTAGGCGGGACCCCGGAAGTCCAGGCGGTTCGCGGTGCGGGCGGCGGTGAAGCTGGGCACCAGCCCGATCGAGGCGTCGGGCCGCTCCGGGCCCAGCGCCTCCTGGAACGCCGACCGCACCTGCGCGATCCGCCGCTCGCCCAGCTCCGGCGCGAGCTCCCGCAGCGTCTGGGCCAACTGGTGGGCGGTGCGCACCCGTTGGTCGAGGCGTGCGGTGGCCACCCCCATGAAGCCACCGCGTCCCAGCACCACCCCGACACGGGAGCGGTCGGCCGGCAGCCGGTCCTCGCCGCCCGCGTCGGCGATGGCCTCGGCCGTCGCGTGCAGGGCCAGCATCTGGTCCGGCTCGGCCCCCTCCACGGCGGCCGGCATGATCCCGAACCGGGTCGGGTCGAAGGCGGCGAGTCCGTCGACGAAGCCACCGCGCCGGCAGTAGAACCGGTCGCCGGAGACGGGGCCGGTCGCGCCGGCCGGGTCGTAGTACACCTCCGGATCCCAGCGCCCGGGCGGGACTTCGCCGATGGAGTCCGTACCGGCGAGCAGATTGCGCCGGTAGGCGGCCAGGTCGCCGGCCCCCGGGAAGACGGCCCCCATCCCGACGATCGCCGCGTCGGACGGGCGCGGTCCGCGCTCACTCATCGCGGCCGCCCTCCTCGCCCGCACCGGCCATCAGCACCACTTGTACGTCGCTCCCGTGCGCGAGCTCGGCGAGGAAGGCGGCGGTGCCGGCCTCCGGTGCGATCAGCGGGATCCCGCGGCGTTCGTACGCGCGCTCCAGTTCCGGGGTGACCATCCCGCCCGCGTCCGAGGCCCAGGGACCCCAGTCCACGGCCAGCACCCGGCCGGGGAAGGATTCCGCCCAGGTGTGCGCGAGACCGTCGAGGGCGTCGTTGGCCGCCGCGTAGTCGCACTGGCCGCGGTTGCCGTACACGCCGGCGACGCTGCCGAACAGGGCGAGGAAGCGGGGCGGCGGCGTCGGCCCGTGCTCGGCGGCCGCCGCGGCCAGGTGGACGGCGCCGGCCACCTTGGTGGCGAACACCGCCTCGAAGTCGGCCGGTTGCTTGTCACGCAGCAGGGCGTCCCGCAGGATCCCGGCTCCGTGCACGATCCCGTCGAGTCGGCCGTGCCGGGCGCGTACGTCGGCCACCACGGCCCGTACGGCGGCCGCGTCGGTGACGTCCGCGCAGTGGTAGCGGACGGAGGCCGCCGCCCCGGCGAGTCCGGCGAGGGTGGCCCGTATCTCGCGCCCGGCGAGGATCCGGGAGGCGGCCGCCTCGATCTCGGCCGGCTTGCGGAGCCCGGTGGCGATCAGCGCGGCGCGGAGCGCGACCCGGTCGTGGGCCTGGTCGAACCCGTCCTCGGCGCGCGCCGGTTCGGGGGTACGGCCGATCAGCTCGACGTGGCAGCCGGTGGCGCGGGCCAGCGCGAGGGCGGTGCGCGCGGTGATGCCGCGGGCGCCGCCGGTGAGCAGGACGACGGAGCCGGGGCCCAGCGGCGGCTGCCGGTCCCCCTCGGAGAGGCGGACCGGCACGGGGCGGCGGGTCACCCGTACGCCCTCGGGGGTGTACCCGACGGAGGCGTACGAGGCGCACCCGTTCGCGCCGCCCCCGTCGGCCAGTTCGTCCACGAGCTGCGCGGCGATGCGGTCGGGGTCCTCCTTGGGCTGGACCTCCACCGCGCGGACCAGCGTGCCGGGGTACTCCAGCGCCGCGCTGCGGGCGAAGCCGTGCAGGCCGGTGCCGGGGGTCCCGGGGGCGGTGACGAGGAGCAGCCGCCGGACGCCGCCCGTCAGGGCATGCCGGAGGGCCGGGAAGGCGGCGGGCAGCACGGGCTCCGCCCCGGGCCGCAGCGCGGACAGATCGACCACCCCGTCGCACGCGGCCGCGGCCGCACCGCTTTCCGCCGCCCCGGGGAGCAGGATCACCTGCGCGCCGTGCGCCGCCAGGGCCGCGCCGAGGGCCGACGAGACGCCCTGCCCGTCCTCGACGACTGCGATGCGCAGGCCGCGCAGTTCCGCGGGCCGCCCGTCGGCCGGGTCCAGGGTCACGGTCGTGACGACGAGCCGGCTCAGGGGCGCGGGCGCGGGTGCGGGTGTGGGCGCGGACGGCGAGGCGGACGTGGAGGGGGATGCGGACGGGGACGGGGACGGGGATGCCGGATCGGGTTCCGGGCCGGCCCCCGCCGCCGCCGGTGCTGCCGGGGGCTCGCCCGCGTGGGAGACGACCCAGTCCACGATCCCGCGCAGGGTCTTGATCCGGGACAGTTCCCCGACCGCGTCCTCGGCGTTCCCGTCGGCGCCCTGAGGGAGCCCGATGCGGTCGGCGAGGGCGCCGATGATCTCGACGCGCTTGATGGAGTCGATCGAGAGGTCCGCCTCCAGGTCCAGCTCGGGGTCGAGCATGTCCCGCGGGTACCCGGTCCGGGCGTGCACGATCTCGAGGACGGCGTCCATGACGTTCTCGGCGGACCGGTCACCGCCGCCGTGCGCCGCGCCGCTCGCCGAGCCGGTGCCGCCCTCCGCGAGGGCCGTGCCCAGGCCGGCGTCCGCCGCCGCGTCGGGCCACGGACCGCCTCCCGCCCGGCCGTTCGCCGCCGGCGGCCACCCGCTTCGTCCCGCCTCCGCCGTATCCGGGCCCGGCCCGCCCCACAGGTCGTCCAGTTCGGGCCTGCCGGGGGCCGCGGCCCCGGGACCCCACGGGTAGGACCCCGCCGGGGCCGCTCCCGCGCCCAGGTAGCCCAGCAGGACGTCCCGCTGTGCCCGCACCAGTTCCCGTGAGGCCCGCAGGTACGCGAGGACCGCCTCCTCACGCCGCTCGGCGCCCGGCGCGGCCCCGCCGTCCCCCACCGCACCTCGCGCCCCCGGCACCTGCGGCACCTCCGGCGGCACGCGGCGCGCCGGCCGGAGGCCGCCCTCGACGGGGGTGCCGTCGGACGTGCGGACCAGGTGGCCGTCCACCAGCCAGCCCGGGCGGCGCGGGGCGCGGTCCGGGAGGGGGGCGGTGCGGCCCCGGAACAGGGCCTCGGGGGCGACGTCCACGCCCGCCGCCGCGAGTTCCGCCAGGGCCGTGACCAGCCGGAGCAGCCCGTGCTCGCCCGGCACGTCCAGCGGCACCACCGTGTGCGGGCGCTCGCCGAGGATGCGGCCGACCAGGCCGGACAGCACCCGGCCGGGGCCCGCCTCCACGAACGTCCGCACCCCGGCGGCGTACATCGCCTCCACCTGCTCCACGAACCGGACCGGCAGGGCGAGCTGGCTCGCCAGGAGGCCCCGTACCCCATCGGCGGAGGCCGGATACGGCGCGGCCGTCGCGTTCGACCACACCTCGACGTCGCACCCGGACACCGCCGTCGTCGCCAGCTCGGCCGCGAGGGCGTCCGCCGCCCCCGCCACCACCTCGCTGTGGAACGCGCACGCGACGGGCAGGGGCTGGGCCGCCAGTCCGGCCTCGCCCAGCGCCGACACGGCCGCGGCGACGGCCTCCGCCGGGCCCGAGATCACGCACTGCCGGGGGGCGTTGTGGTTCGCCACCACGCATCCGGCGCGCTCCGCGATCTCCCGTACCTCCTCCGGCGCCGCCGGCACCGCCGCCATCGACCCCGGATCCGCCCCGGCCGCCGCGAGGATCGCCTCGGCGCGCCGGGCGCTGAGCCGCAGCAGGCTCTCCGTGTCGTACGCCCCGGCCGCCCACAGCGCGGCGAGCTCCCCGTAGGAATGCCCGGCCACACAGTCCGGCCGGACGCCGAGTTCGCCGAGCAGCAGGTGTGCGGCCGCCCCCGCCAGCCCGAGCGCCGGCTGGGCCACCCAGGTGTCCGTGACCGCGGCCCGCCGCGCCGCCCGCTCCTCGGCAGTGAACGCCGCCGGCGGGAACACCGCCGCCACCACCGGCTCCGGCCCCTGGTCCAGCAGCCCGCGCAGCGCCGGGAACGCCATGAACAACTCGCCCAGCATGCCCGGCCGTTGACTGCCCTGCCCGGGGAAGAGGAACGCGACCCGCCCCGGCTGAGCGGACTCCTGCCGTACGTGGACCCCCGGGCCCGGAGCGAATACGCGGGCCCGCTCCAGGCGGGCCGCCAGCTCGTCCGGATCCGCGGCGACGACCGCCACGTGGACCGGCCCGGCGCCGGCGGCGGCCTCCGCCGCCAGGTCCCGCAGCGCCCACGGCCGGCCGGCCGCGTCGTTCTCCTCCAGGCGGGCGGCGAGCCGCGTCATCGCCCGGCCCGCGGCGCGCCGGTCCTCCCCGCGGAAGAAGAACACCTCGGCGGGCCATTCCTCCAGCCCGTGCCGGGGTTCCTCGGCGCCCGCGTAACCGGTCAGCACCGCGTGGTAGTTGGTGCCCCCGAACCCGAACGCGCTCACACCGGCCACGCGCCGCTCCGGGGGCTCCGCCCACGGCCGGGCCTCGTCGTCGAAGAAGAAGGGGCTGCTCGCCGCCTCCCAGGCGGGGTTCGGGGCGTCGATGTGCAGGGTCGGCGGCCGCACGCCCGCGTGCACCGCCCGGGCCGCCTTGATCAGCCCGGCCAGGCCCGCCGCGCACTTGGTGTGCCCGAGCTGCGACTTCACCGAGCCCAGCGCGCAGGAGCCCGGCCCGGCCCCGGCTGCGGTGAACACCTCGCTGAGCACGGCCAGTTCCGTGCTGTCGCCGACCACGGTCCCGGTGCCGTGCGCCTCGACCAGACCCACCTGGTCCGGGGTGACCCCGGCGCGCGCGTAGGCCCGCTCCAGCGCCCGGCGCTGGCCCTCGGGGCGGGGCGCGGTCAGGCCGAGCGACCGGCCGTCGCTGGAGGCGCCGACCGCCTTGATCACGGCGTACACGCGGTCGCCGTCCCGCTCCGCGTCCGCGAGCCGCTTGAGGAGGAGCGCGCCGACGCCCTCGCCGAGGGCGATCCCGTCGGCGGCCGAGTCGAAGGGCCGGCAGCGGCCACCGGGGGACAGGGCGCGGACGGAGGAGAACATCAGGTAGTCGTTGATGCCGTTGTGCACGTCGGCGCCGCCGCACAGCACCATGTCCGAGTCCCCGTCTCGTAGTTGGCGGCAGGCGAGGTCGAGCGCGGCGAGCGAGGACGCGCAGGCGGCGTCGACCGTGCAGTTGGCGCCACCGAGGTCGAGGCGGTTGGCGACCCGCCCGGCGATCACGTTGGCGAGGATCCCCGGGAAGGAGTCCTCGGTGAGGCGGGGCAGCTGCTCGTCCAGCGCGGGCGGCAGCTCGCCGAGGTAGGCGGGGTGCAGGGCGCGCAGCCCGTACGCGCCGGCCAGCTCGGTGCCGGCCTCCGCCCCGAACACCACCGAGGTCCGGGAGCGGTCGAACTCCCGGCCCCTGCCGTACCCGGCGTCCGCGAGTGCCCGTGCGGAGATCTCCAGGGCCAGCAGCTGTACGGGCTCGATGCCGGCGAGGGAGGCGGGCGGTATGCCGTGCGCGAGGGCGTCGAAGGGCACCGGGCCGAGGAACCCTCCCCAGCGCGACGGGGTGCGCTCGCCGGCCCGGGCCGGGTCGGCGTCGTAGTACAGCTCCGGGTCCCAGCGCTCGGCCGGCACCTCTGTCACGGCGTCCGTCCCGGCGAGCACCATGGCCCAGTAGGCGGCGAGATCGGGGGCGCCGGGGTAGGCGCAGGCCATGCCGACGACGGCGACGTCGAGCGGCTCCCCTGGCGGCGGCTCTGCGGGGGCGGCGAAGTCCTGGGCCCGGCGTGCCAGCAGCTCCGTGGCGCCCTCGGTCACCTGCGCGTGCAGCGCGGCCACGGTGGTGGTCCCGTCCCGCAGCGCGGCGGCCTGCCCGAGCATGAACAGCCCCTCGGCGTACTGCTCTTCCTCGGGGACGGACTCCAGCCGGCGCCCGTCCGGCACGGGCTCCCCGGCCTTTGCCGCCCGCCCGGGAGGCGTGGGCGCGGCTGCGCCGCCGGGGCTCCGCCCCGGACCCCGCTCCTCAAACGCCGGAGCGGCTGAACCACCCCCCGCCCCGCCCCGGGCGGCAACGCGGGTCACGGCGACGCCGCCCGCCGACCCGCCCCTTCCCACCGAGCCCCCGGCGGGGGAGCCCGCTGAGTCCCCGGCGGGGGAGCCCGCTGAGCTTCCGGCCGCGGAGGCCGCCGAGTGCCCGGCCGGGGAGTCCGCCGAGCCCCCGGCAAGGGACTCGGCTGAGCCCCCCGCAGGGGAAACGGCAGGGGAGCGGCGGACGCCCTTGGTGGCCAGGCGGAGGCGGCCCAGGTTGAGGGACTCCAGTTCCTCCCACGCGCGGCGCGGCTCGGTGCCGTTCTCCGCCAGGCGGCGGCGGGCCGCCTCGAAGGTGTCGGCGTACGGGGTGGCCGCGCAGCGCGTCGCGTGGCCGGGGGCGGTGTGCAGCAGCACCGTGCGCTCGCAGTCCAGCGCCGCCCGCTGGAAGCCCGGCACGACCGCTCCCGCCGCCACCGCCTCCTCCGTGAACAGGTACGCCGTACCCATCAGCACGCCCACCCGTGCCCCCCGTTCCGCCAGCGGCGCCGCGGCCGCCGCCGCCATCGCCGCGGAGCGCTCGTCGTGGACGCCGCCCGCGAACAGCAGGTCCAGCGCCTCCGGTTCTGGGCAGGACAGCAGCCGCTCGATCTGCTCCTCCCACAGCGGGAACGACGCCCGGGGCCCCACGTGCCCCCCGCACTCCAGCCCCTCGAAGACGAACCGCCGGGCGCCCTCGGCGAGGTATCGCTCCAGCAGCCCCGGCGACGGCACGTGCAGGTGCGTGCGGATCCCCGCCGCCTCCAGCGGGGCCGCCTGCGCCGGAGTGCCGCCGGCGATGATCGCGTACGGCGGGCGGGCCTCGGCGACGGCGGCGAGCTGCTCGCGCCGCAGTTCCGCCGGGGCGAAGCCGAGCAGGCCGACGCCCCAGGGGAGGTCCCCGAGCCGCTCGGCGCTCTCGGCCAGGAGCCGGCGAACGTCCGGGCCCTCCATCACCGCGAGCGCCAGGTACGGGACGCCACCCGCGTCGGCCACCGCCCCGGCGAAGGCCGCCCGGTCGCTGACCCGGGTCATCGGACCCTGCGCGACGGACAACGGCCGGGCGAGCGGCCGGGCCCGCGCGGCCGCCGCCAGGTGCTCGGCGACCGCGCCCCGTACGGCCTGGAGCACGCCCCCGGTGGTCCGGAACCGCGCGGCCAGCCGGGCCGCCGAGGCCCCGTCCTGGCCCACGGGCAGCAGCTGCGCCCGCAGGTCCCGGGCGCCGAGGAGCGCGGCCACGGGCCCCTCGGGCCGGGGCAGGTCGGGCCGCGCGAACACCCGGTGGCCGCGCTCCAGCCGGGTCTCGGAGCCGTCCATCGCGCGCAGCGCCGAGGCGACTTCCGCCGGCAACCCGGCCTCCCCCTCGGTGGTCAGGGCGAGTTGTACGTCGAGCAGCACCCCGGCGGCTCCGCCCGCGACGGCCGCGGCGGCCGTGTGCGGGCCGATGCCGCCGAGGGCCCGTACGGGCACGGTGACGCCCGGGTCCCCGAGCAGCTGCTGGAGCAGGACGAAGGTGGTGGTCCCGCCCACCCGGCCACCGGCCTCGTGCCCCTTGGCGACGAGTCCGCCGACCCCTGCCGACACGGCCTGCCCGGCCTCCTCCGGACCGGTGACCTCGGCCCAGACCCGCGGCCGCCCCGCCGCCGAGGCCCATGCGGACACCTCCGCCGGGGTGTAGTACGCGGGGTCCGCGAGCAGCACCGTGTCCACCGCGGCGGGCAGTTCCCCGGGCTGGACGCGGCAGCCCGCGGGCACCCGCACCCCGTACCGCCGGGCCGCGCCACCGCCGAGCCGCCGGGTCAGCTCCGCGAACCCGCGCCGCGCGGCGTCCGGGTCCCGGCCGAGATCGAGCAGCCCGAGAGCCCCGGCGCGCTCGGCGGCGGCCACGATCCGCGGGTGCGGCTCCTCGAAGGGGGTGACCGCGACGACGAGGTCACGGGTGGCGGCTGACTGCGGGGACTGGGGGATCACGGGCGCTCCTCTTCGAGTGCTGTGTGACATGGCGCAGTACCGGGCTGAAGGACCGGGGGATCGGGGGACCGGGGAACCGGGGGTGCGGAGGCATGCGGAAACAGGGGGTGCGGCGTCTCGCACACATCGGCCGGGCGGCCCGCCGCCGACAAGGCGGGCTTGAACAGTGGTCAAATACCCTCACGCCGCGATGCATCGTGCGGTGGCCTCCCCGCACTGTCAACAGGCATGCGGAATCGCCGGCTTCGCACCGGCGGCCCGTGCGGCGGCTCCCGCGGACACCCGCGGCGGGCCTCCGTCACGGCCCCGCCGGGGCGGTGGCCTGGGATGATGCCCGCCGGGGCCAGGGCCGGCCCCGGAACGTGCGCCCCCGTCCGGCGTCCCCGGGGGCATGCCGGACCGGCATGCCAACCCGCGGAACCAGGTATGAACGCCACGCCGGGACGGGGAACTTGTTCACCTGACGAGCCCTTACAGGTACAGCCCCACGCCGTTACCGTCCGTCCATGACCCCCACACTCGCGCAGCTCCGCTACCTCGTCGCCGTCGCCGACTGCCGGTCCATCACGGGCGCCGCGGCCTCGGTCTTCGTTGCCCAGTCCGCCCTGTCCCGGGCCGTCCAGGCCATGGAACGCGACCTGGGCGTCGAACTCCTCGCACGCAGGGGAAGGGGGGTGGACCTCACGCCGGAGGGGGCCCGGGTCGTCCGGCTGGCCCGCACCGTGCTGAACGCGGTCGAGGCCATCGACGACATAGGGACCCCGCACGGCAAGGACGCCGGGGCCTCGCTGAGCCTCGTCTCCACCCCGACCCTGGCCCTCGACCTGGCCGCGGACCTGGTCGCCGCCTTCGCCGAGCGGCATCCGGCCGTCGACGTCCGGCTCCAGCAGTACGACAGCCGGGAGGCGATGGTGGAGGAGCTCAACCAGGGCCGGGCCGAGCTGGCCCTGGTCGACCTGCCCGTGGACAAGGAGCTCTCCACCCACTTCATCCAGGAGCGGGAGGTGGTGCTGATCTCGCCGGCGGGGTCCCGGCTGCCGGACCCGGTGCCGCTGCGGATGCTCGACGGACTGCCGATGGTGCTCCCCACCCCGGGGACCGGGCGGCGCACCGAGATGGAGGCCATGTTCAGCTGCCTGGGCGTCCGGCCCGTTCCCTCCCTGGAGGTCGACGAACGGCTCGGCTGGGTGACCGGCGTGACCGACGGGCGGGGCTCGCTGATCTGGTACCGGGACGTGGTCTTAAGGGCGTTCGGCAGCCGCGCCGAAGTGCGCTCCTTCACCCCGCCCCTGCTGCGCCCGGTGGGCATCGCGCACGCCCGGCGGCCGCTGAGCCGCGCGGCCCGCGCCTTCATCGCGCACGCCGGACGCAAGGCGCCCGTACGGGAGCCGGTCCGCTGAGGAGGCATGCCGCGGCAGCATTGAACGATGCTCGAACGGGTGGCGGTCAGGCCTGTACCAGCAACTGATGTGCCGTCACATTGTGGGCATGTCCCCACTCCTCACCCCCCGCCGGGCCTGCGCCGCCCTCGCGACCGCGGCCCTCGCCACCGTTCTGCCCGCCGTCGCCTGGACGAGCGGCGCGACCGCGTCCGCGTCCGCCCCGCCCGCCGCGACGGCCGCCGCCGGCGCCCCGGCGCCGGAGAAGAAGTGCACCCTCCCCGGCGGCCTGGCCGAAGAGAGCGGGCTCGCCGCGAGCCGCAAGCACCCGGGCGTCCTCTACGTTGTCAACGACAGCGGCAACACCAACCAGGTCTTCGCCGTCGACTGCACCACCTCCACCGGCCGGCTCGCGGCCACGTTCACGCTCGCCGGGGCCGGCAACACGGACTGGGAGGGGCTGGCGATGGGCAAGGACGCCACGGGCGGCCCGGCCATCCTGGTCGGCGACATCGGCGACAACTTCAGCAGCCGCGCCGAGATCGTGGTGCACTCCTTCGCCGAGCCCGACCGGCTCGCCGACGCCACCGTGACGCCCGTGACCTACCGCTTCGCCTACGCCGACGGAAAGCACGACGCCGAGTCCCTCCTCGCCGACCCGCTCACCGGCCGCATCCACATCGCCAGCAAGACCGTGGGAGCGCCGGGCCGGCTGTACCAGGCGCCACTGCCGCCGGTGACCGGGCAGGTCAACACGCTCACCGCGGTCCGGCCCGGCCCGGTGTTCGCCACCGACGGCGCGTTCTCGCCGACCGGGGCCTCGTACACCCTGCGCAGCGGAGGCCCGGTCGGGGCCGACGTCGCCACCGTGTACGACACCGCGGGGACCAAGCTCGCGGACGTCGCCCTGCCGGCGCAGTCGCAGGGCGAGACGGTGACGTACGCCGACTGCGCGAACCTGCTCGTCGGTTCGGAGAACGACACCCGGATCTGGCGGGTGTCGCTCCCGCCGGAGGCCACGCCGGGCTGCGGTTCTACCCCGACCCCCACACCGACTCCCACCCCGACCCCCACCCCCACGCCGACCCCGACCCCGACCCCGACCCCGACGCCGACACCGAGCCCGGGTGACCTGCGGTTCACCGGCCCCGGTCCGCAGACGTGCAAGTTCAGCCAGTCCTGCACAGTCCGGCTCGCAACCACCGGCGGCAAGGCGCCCGTCACGTACGCGGTCGACGCCCTGCCCTGGGGGCTGACCCTCGACCCCGGCTCCGGACGGATCACCGGCAGGCCCTGGGCGACCGGCACCGTCACGGTCACCGCCACCGCGACCGACTCCACCGGAGCCACCGCGGGCACGTCCTTCGCGCTGACCGTCAACTGGTTCTGAAACGCCCCAGGGACGGACTTGTACAACACGACGTCCACCCCGCACTGTTGAGCGAGTTTCGGTCATCAGGTCAGGAGAGTCGGCTTGTCCTCCCACATTTCACCGGTCCCGCACGTCATCGACCCCGCCGGCGGCTGCCCGCACGCGCTCAACGCCCGGCTGCGCGCCGAGCAGGGCGCCGTGGCGGAGGTCGTCCTCCCCGGTGGCGTGCCCGGGGCGGTCGTCCTGGGACACGAGGCACTGAAGGAGTTCCTCGCCCACCCCGACGTGGCCAAGGACGCCCGGCACTTCCCCGCCCTGCACGACGGCACCATCCCCGCGGACTGGCCGCTGCGCGTCTTCGCCAACGCCCAGGGCATGCACACGGCCGACGACGCCGACCACCGCCGGCTCCGCTCCCTGGTCGGCAAGGCCTTCACCGCGCGCCAGGTGGAGCGACTGCGGCCGCGCATCGAGGAGCTGACCGCCGGCCTCCTCGACGACCTCGGCCGGGCCGCCGCCGAAGCCCCCGACGGGGTCGCCGACCTGTACACGCACTTCGCGCTGCCGCTCCCCATGAACGTCATCTGCGAACTGCTCGGCGTGGACCAGGAGCACCGGGGCCGGCTGCACCACCTCACCAACACGGTGATCATCGCGACCGACATCAGCCCGGCGGAGAAGATGGCCGCCCTCCAGGAACTCGTCGCGCTGATCGGCACGATCGCCGCGGCCCGCCGGGAGCAGCCCGGTGAGGACCTCACCAGCGCCCTGATCGCCGCGCGGGACGGCGACGGCGACCGGCTCAGCGAGGCCGAACTCGTCGGCACGATGCGGCTGATGCTGGTCGCCGGTCACGAGACCACCCTGAACCTCGTCGTCAACGCCGTCCGCGCCCTGTGCGCCCACCGCGATCAGCTCGCCCTCGTGCTGGACGGCAAGGCGACCTGGTCGGACGTCGTGGACGAGACCCTGCGCTGGGACGGGCCGGTCAGCTGGTTCCCCTTCCGCTATCCCACCCGGGACGTGACCGTGGACGGCACGGTCATCCCCCAGGGCACCCCGGTGCTCGCCGGCTACACCGCCGCCGGCCGTGACCAGGCCTTCCACGGCGCGGACGCCGACCGCTTCGACATCACCCGCCCCACGGCCGCCCGCCACCTCTCCCTCGGCCACGGAGCCCACTACTGCATGGGCGCCCCGCTCGCCCGGCTGGAGGCCACGATCGCGCTGGAGCGGCTGTTCACCCGCTTCCCCGACCTCGACCTCGCGGTCCCCGACTCGGAACTCCCGTACCAGAGCAGCTTCATCAGCAACAACGTCCGGTCGCTCCCGGTCCGGCCTGCCCGGGACCGGTAGCGGGGTGGCGGGGGCCGGGGCCGCCACCGTCGGCGGCCCCGGCGCCCCGGCACGCTACGGCCGGGCCAGTACGTCGTCCACCCGGTGGGCGTAGACCACCCGGCCGCACGGGGAACCCGTGTCCGTGCAGGACGGGTCCGCGGTGTCCATGCGGTGCTCGGTGAGCGACCACAGGTACTGCGTGCCGCCACCCGGCACGCCCTGCCCGTGCTCGAAGGACAGGTCCTCGGGGCCGACCGCGTTGGTGATGTTGGCGCCGTAGTCGACCAGACGGCCGCCGGAGACGGTGGCGCGGCGCAGGCTGCCGCTGTTGGCGAGGTAGCTGCGGTTGAAGTAGTACATGCCGGCGTAGCGGGCCGCGCCCTGGGTGAGGTCGCGGGGCAGGTAGTAGGCCTCCGTGGCGCCGACCACCCCGCCCGCCGACCTGAGCAGCCCCGTGGCGTCGTCCACGGGCAGCGCCCCGACCCGCCCCTTCTCGACGTGCGTGGCGTCGGAGTTGCAGTACTCGCCCATGATCAGGGCGGGAGCGGCCGTGTTGCTGCGGTCGACCGAGAGGTAGGACGCCTTCGGGGCGCCCGTCGCGACACAGGTCGCCGCGGACGGCGTGTTGCCCTGGGCGCTGACGAACTTGTACGAGGCCACCTGGGGCATCACGTAACGGTAGGTGTGGCTGTAGTAGACGCCGCTCTGCCGGCCGATCTTCGTCTCGTCCCGGACGTTG
This sequence comes from Streptomyces sp. NPDC053432, assembly GCF_055585365.1. Taxonomy (NCBI): domain Bacteria; kingdom Bacillati; phylum Actinomycetota; class Actinomycetes; order Kitasatosporales; family Streptomycetaceae; genus Streptomyces; species Streptomyces sp. NPDC053432. The sequence continues at coordinate 673,489 of NZ_JBVJKF010000001.1, read as the reverse complement.
CTCTTCAGGCCGTCGAGCGTGGTGTCGTCCACGGAGGCGTCCTGGTCGTGGTTGAGGTCCAGGATCGAGCGCATGTCGAAGACGCGGAGGCCGTTCATCGTGTCCGCGACGTAGAGGTAGTACTTGTACCAGGCGATGCCCCCGGCATGGATGTCGACCGCCTTGTAGGAGGCGTTCCCGTACGAGTTGTAGTACGGCTCCACCAGCAGGACGTGGCGGTAGCGGCGCCCCTCGGGGTTGCCGGGGACCGCGGTCTCGGGGTCAAGGAACGACAGGCGTACGCCCTTGTCGTAGCAGGTCCCGGGGTCGGAGGAGCACAATGCGCCGCTCGCCTTGTCGTACCAGGCGGTGACCAGGGGCTTGCGGGAGCCCCAGAGCTCGTCGGCCTGGGCGTCGGAGACGCCGGTGATGCCCTGGGGTATCCATTCCTCCGTGACGGAGTCGCCGCTGTCCCAGCAGAGCGTGCGGGCGGGGGCCAGGACCTTGCCGTCGTCGCCCGTGCCGAACGGGTCGGTCGTGCAGGACGCGCCCGTCTTCGCGACCCGGTTGCCCTGGTCGAGGAGGTCCTGGACGCCCTGCGTGGGGAGGGCCGCCTTGAGATCGGCGACCTGGGCGCTCAGGTCCGGGCCGGGCTTGAGGTCGAAGGAGGACGCGGTCGCCGGATCACCGGGCGCCGCGAGGGCGGGGGAGCCGAGCAGGGGCACCGCGAGGACCGCGGCTGCCACGGCGGATATCCAACCGGCGTGCCGACGGCGGACGTTATGGGGGGACATGGGTTTCTTCTGCCTTCGCTCTGGGAGAAAGCGAAGATCATACGCACCCCCCTCCGGGGGCGGCAGGGGCCCAAGAGCCGCTCTGCCGGGCCGGGTTGCCGTCAGAGGGACGGAGCCGTGACGTCCCGGTGCTGCACGCCCAGCCGATGGGCCGTGTCCAGATGTGACAGAACACCGTCATTGCCGCCCCATGGGACGGCTGTGACGATGGGTGCATGTCCACGATCCGCCGCGTCGTCATCGCGGTCTTCCCCGACGTCGACCTCCTCGACGTCACCGGCCCGGCCGAGGTGTTCGCGCTGGCCAACCGCGAGACCGGTGGCCGGGCGGGCTACCGGGTGCAGCTCGCGGGCCCGGCGCCCGGGGTGGTGGCAACGTCGGCGGGGGTGCGGCTGGTCGCGGACCTGTCGTTCGCCGAGGTCGACGGCGTACTGGACACGCTCCTCGTGCCCGGTGCGGTGGACCTGCGCCCCGGCGGCCCGGTCGCCCGGATCGACGCGGAAGTGGTGGCGTGGCTGAGGACCGCCGCACCGACGGCCCGCCGCGTGGCGTCGGTGTGCGTGGGCGCGCACCTGCTGGCCGCGGCCGGTCTGCTCGACGGCAGGACGGCCACCACCCACTGGTCGACCGCCGCCCAACTGGCCTGCGACCACCCGGAGGTGACCGTCGACCCCGATCCGATCTTCGTCCGCTCCGGGAACATCTGGACCGGGGCCGGGATCAGCGCCTGCATGGACCTCGCGCTGGCGCTGGTCGCCGAGGACCTGGGGGAGGAGGTGGCCCTGGCGGTGGCCCGGCAGCTGGTGATGTACCTCAGACGGCAGGGCGGCCAGAGCCAGTTCTCGGTGCCGCTGAGCCGGCCCGCCGCCTCCCGCCGGGACATCGACGAACTACGGATGTTCATCGCCGACCAGCTGGACGGCGACCTGTCCGCGGCGGCCCTCGCGGCGCGGATGTGCCTGAGCGAGAGGCACTTCGCCCGCGTGTTCCGCCAGGAGACCGGCACCACCCCCGCCGCCTACGTCGAGGCCGCCCGGGTCGAGGCGGCCCGCCGTCTGCTCGAACACACCGACCAGCCGCTGGACGAGGTCGCCGCGGCCTGCGGGCTCGGCTCGGTGGAAACCCTCCACCGGGCGCTGCGCAAGCAGATCGGCATCACCCCGGCGGCCTACCGCCGCCGCTTCCGCACCACCGGCTGAACCCTTCCACCACCCGTTCCCCCTTCTTCCCTCACCACCCGGCAAGGAGTGCTTCGCCATGCCCGTTTCCACCACCCTGCGCGACGTGATCGGCCTCGACAGCCGGCCGCCCCGCCTCGACGGCACCACCCTCGTCCTGATCGACTTCCAGAACACCTACCGCACGGGCGTCATGGCCCTCGAAGGCGCCGAGGAGGCCCTCGCGGCCGGCGCCCGGCTACTGGCCGCCGCCCGGGCCGCGGGCATCCCGGTCGTCCACGTGGCCGACGCGGGCTACGACATCGACTCCGGACTCGGCGCCATCAGCCCCGAAGTCGCCCCCGCCGACGGGGAACCGGTCGTCGTCAAGAGCTTCCCCAACGCCTTCCACGGCACCGGCCTGGAGGAGACCCTGCGCGGGCTGGGCGCCGGCCAGGACCTCGTGCTCGCCGGATTCATGACCCACATGTGCGTCGCCTTCACCGCCGAGGGCGCCTTCAACCGCGGCTACCGCCCCACCGTCGTCGCCGAGGCCACCGCCACCCGTTCCCTGGCCGCCCCCGACGGCACCACCCCCGACGGCACCGCCCTGTCGGCCGCCGCCCTCCAGAGTGCGGCCCTGGTCACCATCGGGGACGTGTTCGGCGTCGTCGTCCCCACCGTCGAGGACCTCATCGGGTAGAGGTACGTCCCCGGTCCGGCGGGCTGAGCTCCGTGCTGAGCCACCCCAGCGCGTCCGGGTACATCCCGCTCCAGGTCCGGAAGTTGTGCCCGCCCGCCGGCCGGACGAGGGTCTTGACCCGGACCCCGCTGCCCGCCGCGGCCCTGGCGAAGTCCGCCAGTTGCCGCGGCGGGCTGTCCTTGTCCTGCGCGGAGGTGGCCAGGAACAGGCCGACGTCCGCCTTCTTGGCGTGCTCGACCAGCCACAACGGACTGTTGCGCTCCCGCAGCACCGGATCGGGCAGCACCTGCGGATCCCCCGTCAGCGGATCCGGGTCCAGGGCGGCTCCCGCCCGGAACGCCTTCGGGTACTGGAGCGGCAGTTTGGCCGCGCAGAACGCCCCGGTGGAGACGCCCATCAGGCCCCACCCGCGCGGGGCGGGCAGCGTACGGAACTTCCGCGCGACCAGGTCCGGCACGTCCTTCGCCAGCCAGTCGGCGACCCTGCGGCCGGGGATGTTGCTGCAGTCCGTGTTCACCCCGCCCGGGTAGATCTCCGGGATGACCAGGATGAACGGGTGCGCCGCGCCCAGGTCCACCAGCTCGTTCACCGCGCCCGGCATCTTCCCTGGGTCGATCCAGGTGCGGGGCGTGCCCGGGTAGCCGTGCAGCAGCATCAGCACCGGGAAACGCGTGCGGTCCGCGCCCGGCGCGCCGTACTGCGGCGGAGTCCAGACCGTCACCTGCCCGGCGAGCTTCGAGTGCGCGCCCCGGAAGTACGTGGTCCGGGTACCGTCGCCGCCCGGTGTGAACGTGGCACGCCCCACCGGCGGGCCGGTCATCGAGCCGGGGTCCTGACCCGCGCCGGTACCCAGCAGGTCGTCCCAGGAGGAGTAGAGCCCGTAACCGTCGTTGATCCAGGTGGCCACCACGCAGATCGCGGTGAGCTGGCACAGCCCGATCATCAGCAGCCGCGCCGGCCACCGCACCCAGCCCGGTCCCGGGATCCGGTTCCACAGGAGCAGCGCGGCGAGCACGGCCAGCACCGTCACGACGACCAGCGTGACGAGGAACGGGGTACCGGTCAGCTCCACGGCCCTTGCTCCCCCCGCCCGTCGGAGGCGCCCAGTGCGCCCGGTGCGCCGAGCGCGCCGACGCTCACCCCGACCGCGTGCCACCCCGTCGCCCCGTCGGGCACGGTCCCCGTGCGCACCCCGGTCTGGACGGCGCCCGTGCCGTCCGTCGCCCGGACCTCCAGGGTGTGCCGGCCCGCCGTCGCCTCCCACGGCCACACCCACTGCCGCCAGGTGTCCGCCCCGTCCGCCGCGCCGAGCCGCGCCTCCTGCCACGCGCCGCCGTCCACCCGTACCTCCACCCGCCGGATCCCCCGGTGCTGCGCCCACGCCACCCCGGCCACCGCCACCCGGCCCGGATCCACCCGCGCGCCCGGCCGCGGGGTGTCGATCCGCGACTGCGTCTTGACCGGGGCCTGCTGCGCCCAGGACCGGCGCACCCAGTAGGCGTCGTACGCGGCGAAGGTGGTCAGCCGCAGCTCCGTCAGCCACTTGCAGGCGGAGACGTATCCGTACAGCCCCGGTACGACCATCCGGACGGGGAACCCGTGCGCGAAGGGCAGCGGCTGTCCGTTCATCCCCACGGCCAGCAGCGCCGCCCGGCCGTCCATCACCGTCTCCACGGGAGTGCCGATCGTCATCCCGTCCACCGAGCGCGCCACCAGCTGGTCCGCCGGGCCGCCCCGGGACGGCGGCCGGACCCCCGCCTCGCGGAGCAGGTCGGCCAGGCGTACGCCGAGCCAGCGGGCGTTGCCCACGTACGGGCCCCCGACCTCGTTGGACACGCAGCACAGGGTGATGTCGTGCTCGACGAGCGGCCGGGCCAGCAGCTCCCGCAGACCGAGCGTGAGGGGCCGGGTCACCCCGTCGCCGTGGACGGTCAGCCGCCACTCGTCCGCGTCCACGCGCGGTACGACCAGCGCGGTGTCCACACGGTAGAAGTCCCGGTCGGGCGTGATGAAGGGGGAGATCCCGGGGACGGGCAGCTGCGCCCCGGCCGGGACCGGCGGCGCCGGCACCGCGGGCGGCGGCAGGACGAGATCGGCCCGGGAGGCCGTCGCCCCCGACGAGCCGTACGCGCCGAGGCGCCGGCCGGCGTACCCGACCCCGGCCGAGACCACCACGACCGCCGCGGCCAGCCGGCCGAATCCGCGCCGGTCCGGCGACCACGCCCCGGCGGCCGGCGTCCCGGCGGGCCGGGGCCGGGTCGCCACCGTGACCAGCAGGTACAGCACGGCGGCCGAGGCCAGTGCGCCCACCAACGAGGGCAGCGCGTCCTTCCAGGAGGACTCCGGACGGCTGAGGGCGGCCACCGCCCCCAGCACCCCGATCCCGCCCGTGACCGCGATCCCGGCGGGCAGGCTCCGCAGGGCGAGCATCCCCGTGCCGGCCGCCACCGCGGCCAGGACGAGGACGATGCCGATGCCCAGCACGGCCTTGTCCGAGGTGCCGAACAGCCGGATCGCCCACTCCCGCAGGCCCACGGGCGTCAGGTCGACCAGCGCCCCGCCGACGGCGGTGACGGGGGCGGCCTCGGGCCGGACCGCGGCGGCCGCGAGCTGTGCGACGGCCAGTCCCGCGATGGCGGCCACCACCCCGGTGACGGCCCCGACCAGCGGCTGCCGGCCGGGTCTAGGGCCCGTCGTCGGGCGGGGGTGCGTCGCGTTCACTCGGTTCCTCCGGTGTCGTCGCCCTCCGAAGCGCTTCCCACGCTTCCGAGGCGTCCGGCGCCTCCCGGCGCTTGCGCAGTTCCACCACCCCGTCGGGCCACGGACAGTCGCCTAATCGGTCGCGGGCCGACGGCTGCGGGGCCGTCGGCGGCTGCTGTGCGGTCTCGGTCATGCCCCCGATGATTTCCGGGGCGGTTCCGGGCGGCGGGGGGCCTGCGGTCCTGTACCCCGGACGGGTAGCGGGATTCCCCCGGGAGGGTGGTCAGTTCGATACCGCCGCCGGCAGCGCCGCCGCGATCCCGGCCGCCAGCCGGTACGGGTCCCCACTCGGCCGGTCCGGGTGCCGGGTGCCGCGCCGGGCCCATTCCTCCTCGTAGGCGTGCCAGTCGATCTCCCGGGGCGCGGCCTTGCGCACCAGCGCCTCCTCCAGCGAGTCGAAATAGACCTTCCACCGCCCGGCGTACAACTCCGAGACCAGGCCGCTCCATTCACGGTTCGCGTAGTCGTGCAGGAAGCCGCCCTCGCTCGTGCCGCGCGGGCCCCACACGCTGAGGATCGAGCGCGCGTCGTACTCGTACCGGTCACGCTCGGCCTCGTCGGCCCCCCAGGAGCGGGCCCTGCCGAGCCAGTCGCCGAGCAGGAAGTGCGGATCGGAGCCGACGAGCGCGTCCAGCTTCCGTTCGCAGTCCGCCCATTGCGCGGTCAGTTCGCGGAACCGCGCCAGGTCCTTGGCCTCGTATGCCGTCTTGATCTTCGGCAGCAGCACCCGCGAGTGATTGGCGAGGGCCTGCCGGGCCGTGTCCACCAGGTCGAACCGGTAGGCGCTGGAACCCCGCAGCGCCGGATCCACCCCGAGCAGGTGGTCCAGTGCCCTGCGGACCGAACCGGCCGGATAGCGCATCGACTTGGGGCTCCAGTACGCCGCGCCGACCGCGGTCAGCGAGGGCCGGGCGGTGAACAGGCTGTCCTGGGACTCCGACCACAGCCCCGACGAGGTGCTGTACGGGCCCTTGCGCAGCTCCTCCCAGGCGGCGGCCGCCTCCGCGTCCGGCCGGCCGTAGCGGCGGGCCGCGAACCCGGCGAACCAGCGGCGCTGGTCGATCGGCCCGGGCTCCCAGGCCAGGTCGGTGAAGAGGTCGAAGGCCGCCGGGTTGGTGCCGGTGCCCTCCGGGAGGTAGGCGATCCCCGCGAGCGCGCTGTCGCCCTTCGTCCGCCAGGCGTCGAACCGCTCCAGCCACACCGAGGTGTTGGCGCCGATCGTGGTGTGCCCGCCGAAGTTGTAGATGGAGCCCATCGCGTAGGGGACGCGCCCCCAGCGGGTCTCCCGGTCCAGACGGTTGTACCGGTCGGACAGACCGTCCAGGATCAGCAGCTTCGAGGTGTCCACCCCGGCGAGCAGCTCCGCCGTCGGATCGTCCTGCCAGCCCAGCACCGCCCACACGGCGCCCGGATGGGCGGCGTGCAGGGCCCGCTGGATGGCGCCCGCCGCCGCCTTCACGTCCACGTCCCCGGTCCGGCCGCCCTCGTGCAGGGGGCTCATCCGGTACATCGTGCTGTCCCCGAACACCGTGCGCTGCGCCGCGTAGTACGCGGCCGCCAGCTTCCCGAAGACGGGCGAGGCGGGATCCAGCCAGTCGGGACGCTCGAAGCCCGCCCAGTCGCCCTGCGCCACCGTGACCGCACCCGGATTGCGGGTGGCGAACTCCGGCGGCACGGTGCCGAAGTAGCCGGGCAGTACCGGGGTCATGCCCAGCGACCGCAGCTGCTGCGCGAGCCGGCCGCCCAGCTCGGCGCGCTCCCGCAGCAGGTGGTCGGAGACCGGCCCGCCGAAACCGCTGAGGTTCTGCAGCAGCCACCAGCTCTGGTGGCCGGGGCCCGGGATCCACCGGCGCAGCTCCTCGGCCGAGTAGCCGAAGCCCTGGAGCGCCCGGTAGTACGCGTACTCCGCGCCGACCTGCACGAACACCTCGTTGACCCCGTGCAGGGCGAGCAGGTCGATCTGCCGGCGGTGCTCCTCGAAGGAGCGGTACGGGCCGGAGTACCCGTCGTCGGTGTCGTTGAGCGCGTACCGGTGCGGCACGAGCGCGCTGCGCGTGACCGGCGCGGGCACCGCCGGCAGTACGTCGGGCAGCATGCCGATGCTGTCGCCCGGCCAGCCGATGTCGGCCCCGGCGACGTGCTGGAGGTACCAGCCGACCCCGGTGAGCAGGGCGGCGCCGGTGCGGCCGCGCACCGTGACGGCGCCCGCGCCGCCGGAGACGGTGAAGGTGTCGGCGGCCGCGCCCGCGTCGGCCACGAGCGTGAACTGCGCCGCGTGGCGCGGCAGCAGCCGTTCCAGGGAGGCCCGCGCGGCGTCGGCGGCGTCGACGGCCCGTGCCCCCGGACCGCCCGGGTGGGCGGCCGCCGCCCGGGCGCCGTCGCGTACGCCGGCACGCGCGGGCGCGCCCGCGCCCGACGCGGTGGCCCCGGGCGCGGGGGCCGCGCAGGTCAGCGCCAGCAGCAGCGCGGCCGGCAGGACGGCGAGGGCGGAATGGCGGCGCCCGCTTCGTGACATCGGGTTGCTCATCCGTTCGCTGGGGCGGTCAGACCGGCAGGGACCAGGCCTGGTCGACCCGGTGGTCGCCGCAGGGAGCCAGGTGCAGCCGCCCGGCGGGGGCGTCCGGCACGGTCACGGGCGCCGGGGCCGTCAGGCACGTTCCGCTGGCCTCGTCCACCAGGGTCCCGTCGCGGCGGTGCGACCAGCTCTGGCCGGTCGGCTGCTGCGCCTGCGGGGGAGCGCAGTCCACGAGCTCCACCAGGCCGGCCGCGCCCGCCGACAGGCAGGCGCCGGCCAGCCGCAGGTCCCCGTCGGCTCCGAGGAACCACCGCTGGTCGGGGGCGCCGGTACAGGCGGCCAGTACGACCGCCCCGACGCCCGTGGTGTTCGCCCCGTCGGCGCACTTGGCGCCGTCACCGACGATCTGACCCGTGGGCACGGCCTCGGCGCAGCGGTCGTGCGGGGTGAGCCGCCAGACCGCGGTGTCGTGCCCGGCCAGTCTGCCGGTCAGCGTGTCCGCGATTTCGCGGCGGTCGCCGCTCCACAGGTCCTGCGCGTCGGCCGAGCACGCGGGCAGCCCGATCTCGTCGAGCGGCACGCTGATGTTCCGGGTCGCCGCCGAACGGTTGAGGACGGCCACCGCCCGGTCGCCGTTCGCCAGGGGCCGGACCAGGATCTCGAAGGTGGAGTTCGAGGAGACCACCGCGCCCTGACGGCCCATCGGGTCCTGGTCCAGCGCGATCATCCGGGTGTTGCCGAGGGCCGTGAGCCCCTCGGGGGTCAGCCGGGAGACGTCGGAGGACAGGATGAACGGGGCCGCCATCATGGCCCACAGCGCGACCTGGCTGCGGCTCTCGGCCGCGGTGAGGCCGGGGGCGCCCGCGATCAGGAAGTCGGGGTCGTTCCAGTTGCCGGGGCCCGCGTACCGCCCCAGCCAGCGGTTGTAGCCGTAGTTGCCCATCACCGAACCCCACCGGGAGGTGGCGGGCGAGGCCGCGTCGTAGACCTTGACGTCCCGCCCCTCGCGCCACAGCTGTCCGGTCTCGCCGACCCAGCCGAGGACCCTGTGCCAGTCCGCCCCGCCCCATTCACCCTGCTGGAAGTAGGCGGGTGCGGAGGCCGAGAGGACCATGTCCCGGCCGCTGGCGCGCAGGGCCTTGGCGACCGCGGTGTAGGCGTCCCGGTAGGCCTGTTCCTTCGTCTTCCCCTCGGGCACCCAGAGGTTGCAGCCGTCCATCTTGACGTAGTCGACCTTCCAGGAGGCGAACTGCCGGGCGTCCTGGACGTAGTGGTCCGCGCCACCGCCCTGGGGAGCACCGCTGCCCGGGTACTTCTCGCAGGTCAGCGAGCCGGCGTCCTGGTAGATGCCGAACTTCAGGCCCTTGGCGTGCAGGTGTTCGCCCAGCCAGGCCATCCCGTGCGGGAACTTCTGCGCGTCCACGACCAGGGCGCCGTTCGCGTCACGGCTCCTGGTCATCCAGCAGTCGTCCACGGTCACCGTGTCGTAGCCCTTGGCGGCGAGACCGGAGGTCACCAGCGCGTCGGCGTTGGCGACCACCTCGGCCTCGTCGATGTCGCACATGTAGTGCGCCCAGTTGTTCCAGCCCATCGGAGGGGTGAGCGCGAGCGGGGTGTCCGAGGTCGCGTTCGGCTCGGCCACGGCGGCCGACGAGGGCGCGGGCGGGAGCGCGAGGGCGAACAGGGCGGCCGCGGTCAGGCAGGGGAGCGTCGCACGCAGGCGAAGCGGCACGGAGTCTCCTTGGCGTGGGGGCGTCGTGCGCCCAGTGCAGCGAGGCGGCTACCCGCTGTCAACGCAAGTCGCGGATTATGACCCGATGACCAGCAATATGGCCGTAAACGCTGTCACACGAAGGAGGTGGCGGAGGCGGGCCCGGCCATCCGTGACGCGGAGGAGGCGCAGCGCCTGATACGGCGTACGATACGCTGTATCTCATGCCGAGGAGATCAGCCGCCCTGGACCGCGCGACACCCGAGGCGATCGCCGTCGCCGCCCTGCGGATCATTGACGAACAAGGGCCCGGACACCTCAGTTTCCGCGCCCTCGCCGAGCGGCTCGACGTCTCCCACGCCACCGTCCAGCGCCGCTGCACCGACCTCGCCGGACTCCTCGACCTCTGCACCGAGCACCTGGCCGGACAGATCCCCGAGGTCCCCGCCGGAACGGACTGGGCCGAGGCCGCCGAGCGGCGCTTCGGCGCCCTCTACCGGCTGCTCGTCGCCCACCCCGGCCTGCTCGTGCTGCGCGGCAGCCGCCCCTGGCTCGGCCGCCGGCTGCTGGCCCGGCTCGTGGAACCGGCACTCGCCGACAGCGTGGCCGCCGGGATGAGCCCCGCCGAGGCGATGACCGTCTACCGCCGCATGTACCTGCTCACCCTCGGCAGCGCCGCATTCGTGGACCACCGCGACCCGGCGGCCGCCACCGCCGCCTCGCGGGCGGCCCTGGCCGCGCTCGACCCGGACGGGTTCCCGGTGCTCACGGGCGCGGTGGCCGACGTGCTGCCCCCGCTCACCGACCACGAGGTGTACTACGGCGCCCTGCGCCAGCTGATCGAAGCCGCCCGGCCCGCCCGGCCCGGGCCGCCCGCCGTCTGATGGGGAGACCGACCATGGAACCGACGCAGCCGCTCGACTACGCCGCCGTACGCGCCGCCGCGGACCGCATCGCCGGCGCGATCCGGCCCGTCGCCGTCGCCCCCGCCGCGGACGGCGTCTGGTACGCGCTGGAACACCTGCAGCACACCGGCTCCTTCAAGGCCCGCGGCGCCCGCAACTTCTTCGCCGCGCACGCCGCCGCGGGCACCCTCCCGGCCGCGGGCGTCACCATCGCCTCAGGCGGCAACGCGGGCCTGGCCTGCGCCTGGGCGGCCCGCGCCCAGGGCGTGAAGGCGACCGTGTTCCTGCCCGCCAACGCCCCGCGCGTGAAGGTGGACCGGCTGCGCGGGTACGGCGCCGAGGTCCGGCTCGTGGGCGACCGGTACTCCGAAGCCCTCGCCGCCTGCGAGGAGTTCGCCGCCACCAGCGGGGCGCTGAGCAGCCACGCCTACGACCACCCGCTGATCGCGGCCGGAGCGGGCACCCTGCTCGACGAGATCCGCGCCGCCCTGCCCGGCCTGGACACCGTGGTCGTCGCGGTCGGCGGCGGCGGACTGTTCGCCGGGGTGGCCACCGCCGCCCGCGAACACGGCGTACGCGTGCTCGCGGCCGAGCCGGAGGACTGCCGCGCCCTGAACGCGGCCCTGGAGGCGGGCCGCCCCGTGGACGTGGCCGTGGACTCGGTCGCCGCGGACTCCCTCGGCGCGACCCGGGTCTCGGCCGACGCGCTGGAGGCCGCGCGCGCGGAGAACGTACGGTCGGTCCTCGTCCCCGACAGCGCCATCACCGAAGCCCGGCGCGCCCTGTGGGAGGAGCACCGGATCGTGGTCGAGGCGGGCGCGGCCACCGCCCTCGCGGCCCTGCGCACCGAAGCCGAGCCGCCCGGCAAGCGCGTCGCGGTCGTCCTCTGCGGGGCCAACACGGACCCCGGGGACCTGGCGACTCCCGCGGCTTGAGGGTTCCGACGGCTCAGACCGCGAGCCGGAGCCGGGCGAGCGGCATGGCGACCAGGGCCGCCGCGCGTGCGGGGAGCCGGGCGGCCTCCACGTCGATCCAGGCCAGTACGAGGGTCTGCTCGGCCCGGTCGCACAGCGAGAGGTGGAACAGCAGGTGCCGCCAGGCGCGGGCGGACCGCTTGGCGGTGGCCGCGGGGGCGGTCGCCTCGGTGAAGGCCGCCCGGGCCAGCGCCGCCCAGCCGGGCGCGGGGCTGACGCCCGCCTCACGGACCAGCGTGGCGAGGTTGAACGTGGTGAGGACGCGGGCCTGTTCCATGACGGCCCGGTCCCCGGTCAGGGCGGGTCGCGCCCGCCAGTGGGCCGGCTGCGGCACGAGCACGGGGCGGCCGGCGCGGTCGGCGCACAGGCGGGCGAAACCCTCCAGGTCGCCGCTGTCCGCCAGATCCCGCACGGCGGCGAAGTCGATGCCGTAGTAACGCTCGTACACGGTGCCGCGCAGCAGCTCGGCGGCGTGCCGGGCCGCGTCCAGCAGGCCCGGCGAGGCCGCCCCGCTGAAGTCGCTGGCGAACGGCTCCAGCAGGAGCCCCGTCGGCAGCTCCGCCCGCTCCGCGATCCGGGACAGCTCGCACAGGAGGAGGACGGGCAGTCCGGTTCCGGGGAACGCGGCCAGCGAGGTCTCGGCCAGCCGGGTGAGGGCCGTGCGGGCCCGCGCCGCCGGCTCGTGCCGGTGCCACCGGTCGACCGCCCGGACCCAGGGCAGTTCGGACACGGCCACGTGGTACGCGGGGATCCAGCAGCCCCTGTACCGGGACCGGGAGGACCGGTGGGCGGCCGCGATCAGCCTGCGCAGCGAGGCGTCGGCATAGCCCTGTGCCTCGTACGCCGCGATCACCTGGGAGGCCAGCTCGGCGAGCACCTCGGCGGAGGGGATCGCCCCGCGTTCCAGCAGGACCTCCAGGGGAGCGTCGAGGACGCCCGCGGCGATCTCGCGCACCCGGTGCGGGATCACGGCCCCGGCCGGCAGGCCGCTGTACCGGGACTCCTCGACGGTCACCGGGCCGACGAGCGCCTCGACGGCCTCCGGCGGCAGCCCCCGGTCCACGGGGTGTGCGGAGAGCCGGCGCATCACCAGCGCCGCCAGCTCGTGGTGCGCGGGCCGCTCGCGGTACGGGAGGCGCCGCTTCTGGCGCTTGGCGGTCATCGAGTCGACCGCGTGCCGCAGCAGCCCGGCCGCCCGCGGCCCGGGCACACGCCCCGCGAGGGCCTCCTCCAGCGCCCCGCGCAGGATCGCCGCGTTCGACTTGGGGTCCCGGTGTTTCGTGCAGCGGGTGTGCACGGCCGCGAGGGACCGGTACCGCTCCAGCAGCGCCGCACCGTCCGCGGTCCATTGCGGGCCGCGGGTGTCCTCGCGCCGCCAGTGGGCGAGCAGTTCGTCCTCGTACGGCCGCCACACGGTCAGCGCCTCGCGCTGCGCCTCGACGCCCGCGTCGGGCCCCCGGCGCGCCAGCAGGGCGGCGGCCTCGCCGACCGTGCGCCGGTGCACGGCTTCCGGGCCGGGGGAGGGCAGCTCCGCGGGCCGCGGCGCGAACCGCACCTCGTGCGCGTGGGGCCACAGCTCCTCGACGAGTCCGGCCGCCGCGGCGTCCTCCCCGGCGCGCAGCAGCCACGCCACGACGAGGAGCGCGGCCTCCTCGGGCGCGCGCACCTCGTACCGTCCGCTGTCCAGCAGGGAGCGCAGCCCGGCGAGGCCTTCGTCCGTGAGGCAGTGGGCGAAGACCTCGGCGGGCGGCAGGTCCACGAGGGGGTCTCTGGTGTCCATGGCCGGCGTGGCAGGTTCCGCCCCTGCGCCCTCCGACTGTGCAGGTCGGTGCTCTGGCTGCTGAGCTACACGCCGTTACCGGGGAAACCTAGACGTTCGAACGCGGCTCGCACAACCGGGATCCCGGAGGCCCCGTCTGCCTCCAGGCCCCGGGGCTGCGGTAGTGGTTGCGATGGCCCGCGGCGAGCACCTGTCGCAGGGCGGCCAGGTGTTCGGTGCCGGCCGGGAGCCGCAGGCGGTCCAGCAGGTCCAGCGCGGGCCCCGGTTCGAGCTGCCCGTAGACGTCGTGATAGCTCGTCAGCAGGCCCCGGAAGACGGCCGGGTGCAGCTCCGGGACCCGCAGCGCCGCCTCGTAAACGGCGGCCTTGGCCTGCCACGGCGCCGGTCCCGAGATCTCCAGGACCCGGCGGGCCCGGCGCAGCAGGGGCTCCGGGGCTCCGGGAAGCAGCAGCTCGCGGTCGTTCCCGAGCACCTCGGCGAAGGCCTCCTCGGAGGTCTGCCAGACCTCGAACCAGTCGGACCAGAGCGATTCGGTGATCGCCGGGTACTCCCGGACGGCTTCGAGCCTGCGGCGGTAGCCGCCCCAGAGAAGATCCGCCGGCAGCGGTCCCTCGGGCCCGAGGTGGGCCGAGTGGACCTGCAGGGTCACCAGGAAGTGACCACCGAGCAGGTCCATCAGCCCGAGCGCCACCCGCAGCCTGCCCGCGAGGTCGAGCGCTTCGTCGGTGAAGGCCATGGATCCGAGCCCGTTGCACAGGTCCTCGCGGGTGAGGGCCTCGGCCGGCGGCTCGGCGTCGTACCAGGTGTCGTGCCCGGTCTGCGTGATGCCGTCCTCGGCGAGCCAGCGCCGGGCGATCTCGCCGTCCGGCACGTCGGCGAGGAAGGTGGTGACCGCCGCGGTGAACTCCCCGGGGGCGGCGGCGTGCACGAGGTGGCCGACCGGGATCGTGGTGAGCCGGGCGTCCGGGATCCGGCGGACCAGCTCGGTGATGCCCTCCTGCGGGACGTGGCTGTCCGGGCCGCCCGCCACCACCAGGGTGGGGGCCGTGATCCGGGACAGGCCCTCCAGCCAGGACGGGTCGGGCCGGTCCAGCCGGGGCCGTACCGCGAGCACCATCGCCCAGTCGAAGGCGAGCTCCCCCTCGGGCCGCACCGGGGCCACCGGCTCGCGGGGGAGCGGCGCCGGGGCGTCCTCCAGCACCAGCCGGACCACCCGCCACGGGCGGTGCTGCGCGACCAGGTGGGCGACCACACCGCCCATCGAGTGGCCGACCAGGTCGACGCGGTCGAGCCCGAGGGCGTCCAGGAAGCCCAGCACGTCGTCGCGCATCAGCTCCGGCGAGTACGCGCCGGGCCACTCGCTGCGGCCGTGGCCCCGCAGGTCGAGGGCGTACACCCGGCGCTCCCGCGCGAGCGCGTCCCGTACGGGGGCCCAGTCGTCCGCGGTCCCGCCCAGCGCCGGCAGCAGGACCACCGGGTCACCGCCCGCCGGGCCGGCCACCTGATAGGCCAGCCGGACCCCGTTCACCCTGATGCTCCGCTGCTCCACCATCCGGCCGACAGTACCCACACCCGCCTCACACCCGCCGCGCAGCCGCCCCGGGGCAACCGGGTACGTGGCCCTCGACGCGGTCGCGGAGGGCGGCGTCGCGGGCACGGCGGGGGCCGGCAGATGGACGGCATGGCGCCATGACCGAGGCCGGGCTGCGCGATGCGGCGGTGGTCGGTGCCGCGGCGGATCTGCTCTACGCCGTGGCGGCGGTGTCGGCCGTTGTCCTCGTCCGCCGGATCTCGGCGATGCAGGAGGCGTGAACTCCGCCACAGCGGGGCCCGCACTCCCGGGGAATCCGGGGGAGGTGGGCCCTCTGTGGTTTTGCACTTAGTTGCAAAACAGGGCGCCCCTCGCTAGAACAGGTTCATCACCCCCGCGCGAGGAGGCGCCCCCTCATGAGTTCCCAGAGCCGGTACCCGCACCTGCTGAGCCCCCTGGACCTCGGTTTCACCACCCTGCCGAACCGCGTGATCATGGGATCGATGCACACCGGCCTCGAAGAGCACGAGGGCGGTTTCGAGCGCCTCGCCGCCTTCTACGCCGAGCGCGCCCGCGGCGGGGCCGGTCTCATCGTCACCGGCGGCATCGCGCCCAACGACGCGGGCCGGCCCTTCGAGGGCGGCTCCCGCCTCACCACCGAGGACGAGGCCGCCGAGCACCGGGTGATCACCGACGCCGTGCACGCCGAGGGCGGCCGGATCGCCATGCAGATCCTGCACTTCGGGCGCTACGCCTACCACGAGGACCTGGTCGCGCCGAGCCCGATCCAGGCCCCCATCAGCCCCTTCGTCCCGAACGAGCTCACCGACGTGGAGGTCGAGCGGACGGTCGAGGACTTCGTGCGGGCCGCCCGCCTCGCCAAGCTCGCCGGATACGACGGCGTCGAGATCATGGGCTCCGAGGGCTACCTGATCAACGAGTTCATCGCCGCCGCGACCAACAAGCGCACCGACCGCTGGGGCGGCGCCTACGAGAACCGCATGCGCTTCCCGCTGGAGATCGTCCGCCGCACCCGCGCGGCCGTCGGCGAGGACTTCATCCTCATCTACCGCCTCTCCATGCTCGACCTGATCCCCGGCGGCTCCACCCTCGAAGAGGTCGTGCGCCTCGCCAAGGAGATCGAGGCGGCCGGCGCCACCATCATCAACACCGGCATCGGCTGGCACGAGGCCCGCATCCCCACCATCGCCACCTCCGTCCCGCGCGGCGCCTACACCTGGGTCACCAAGCGGCTGATGGGCGCGGTGTCCGTCCCCCTCGTGACCAGCAACCGCATCAACACCCCCGAGATCGCCGAGGAACTCCTCGCCGACGGTCGCGCCGACCTGGTGTCGCTGGCCCGGCCCTTCCTGGCCGACGCCGACTTCGTGGCCAAGGCCGCCGCCGGCCGCCCCGAGACCATCAACACCTGCATCGGCTGCAACCAGGCCTGCCTCGACCACACCTTCAGCGGCAAGATCACCAGCTGCCTGGTCAACCCGCGCGCCTGCCACGAGACCGAACTCGTGCTCTCCCCGACGAAGCTGAAGAAGCGCGTCGCGGTCGTCGGCGCCGGGCCCGCCGGTCTCGCCTGCGCCGTCTCGGCCGCCGGCCGCGGCCACACCGTCACCCTCTTCGAGGCCTCCGGCCACATCGGCGGCCAGCTCGACATCGCCCGTCGCGTCCCGGGCAAGGAGGAGTTCGAGGAGACCATCCGCTACTTCGGCACCCAGCTCGCCGAGAGCGGCGTCGAGGTCCGGCTGAACACCCGCGCCGACGTCGGGACCCTCCAGGGCTACGACGAGGTCGTCGTCGCCACCGGAGTCACCCCCCGCACCCCGGAGATCGAGGGCGTGGACCACCCCAAGGTGGTCAGCTACCTCGACGTGCTGCGCGACGGCGCCCCCGTCGGCGAGCGCGTGGCCGTGGTCGGCGCCGGCGGCATCGGCTTCGACGTCGCCGAGTACCTCACCGACAGCGGCGAGGGCGCCTCCCAGGACCCCGACGTCTACTTCCGCCACTGGGGCGTGGACACCTCGTACGCCGGGCCCGGCGGTCTCACCAAGGCCGAGCGCCCCGCGCCGCCGCGCCGGGTCCACCTGCTGCAGCGCAAGACCACCAAGGTCGGCGCCGGCCTCGGCACCACCACCGGATGGATCCACCGCGCCGAGATGAAGCACCGCGGCGTCGTGTCCGTCGCCGGAGCCGCGTACGACCGCATCGACGACGAGGGCCTGCACATCACGGTCGGCGACGAGCAGCACCTCGTACCCGCCGACACGGTCGTCCTGTGCACCGGCCAGGAGCCGCGCCGCGACCTGTACGAGGCGCTGCGCGCGGCCGGAGTCGAGGCGCACCTGATCGGCGGGGCCGACGTGGCCGCCGAGCTCGACGCCAAGCGGGCCATCCGCCAGGGCACGGAACTGGCCGCCACGCTCTGACCGGTCACGGCCGAAAGGGGATTGTGGCGGCCCGGCCGGGCCGCCACAATCGCCCGGTGACGTTCTCCCCCGCTGACGCAGACAAGATCCTCGCCGACAACTTCGCGCCCTGGGTGCTCGCCCTCGGTCTCACCGTCCAGGAGACGGGCGAGCGGCACGCCGTGCTGCGGCTGCCCTGGTCCGACGAACTGGCCCGGGACGGCGGCGGCCTCTCCGGGCAGGCCATGATGGCCGCGGCCGACACCGCCACCGTCATCGCGATCTCCGCCGCGCGCGGGGCGTACGGGCCGATGACCACCGTCCAGCAGTCGACCAGCTTCCAGCGCCCGGTCGTCGGCGCCGACGTGATCATCCGGGTGCGGGTCACCAAGCTCGGCAAGCGGATGGCCTTCGCCGACATCACCCTGACCCCCGACGGCTCCGACGAGCCGGCCGCCACCGCGTCCACCGTCTACGCGCTGCTCGGCTAGGGGGTGTTGCGAAAGTCCCGCACGGCGCCCAGGACTTCCGCAACACCCCCCCTAGCGCGTCCCCCCGTGTCGGCGGCCAAAACCGGGTGACAGGCCGGGATCCCTGCCCCTACCGTCCCGGTGTGCGGGGGAACAGGAACTTCAACGTCTTCTGGCTCGGCCAGGCGCTCTCCGTCCTCGGCGGCTCCATCTCGCTGCTCGCGCTGCCGCTGCTCGTCCTCGACGCCACCGGGTCCCTCGTCCAGATGGGCCTGATCACCGTCGTCTCCGGTGCCACCGGCATCGGCACGGGACTGTTCGCCGGTTACGTGGTGGACCGGGTGGACCGCCGCCGGCTGATGATCGTCTGCGATCTGACGCGGGCGGCGCTGCTCGGCGCGCTGCCGCTGGTCTGGCAGGCGGGACCGCGGATCTGGGTGCTGTACGCACTGACCGCGGTCGTCGGCGTGCTCAGGACCCTCTTCGACGTGGCGTACGTGACGGCGGTGCCCCGGCTGGTGCGCCCCGAGGACCTCACCACCGCCAACGGGCGGCTGTTCAGCACCTTCGCCCTGGGGACCCTGCTCGGGCCGGCCGCGGCCGGGTTCATCGCCGCCGGGGTCGGCCCCGACTGGGCGCTCGCGGTCGACGGGGCCACCTTCCTGGTCTCCGCCGTCAGCCTGCGCTGGGTGAGCTTCCACCGGCCGCCCGAGCAGGCGGAGCCGTCCGGGGAGCGCCCGGTGGCCGGGGGAGAGGTGCTCCGGGAGATGTTCGTCGTGGGCTTCCGCTTCCTGTGGAGCCACGCGCTGCTGCGCCCGCTGACCCTTCAGCTGACCCTGCTGACCTTCGTCACCATGGGCGCCACCGACCTGCTGGTCTTCCACGTGGAGGAGGACCTCGGCCGGGACTCCGTCACCCTCGGGTACGTCGTCGCCGCGGGCGGCGCGGGGGCCGCCGCAGCGGCCCTCGCCGCCGGCCGGCTGCGCCGGGTCCTCGGCATCGGTGTCTGCTGGCCCGCCGCGCTGGCCCTGATCGGGGTGTCGGTCGCGGGCATCGGGATCAGCCGGAGCGTTCCCGTGATCGCCGCGCTGTCCGCCCTGTTCATGTTCGGAACCACCCTCGGCGGGGTCTGCACCATGACCCTGCGTCAGGAGGTCACCCCGGACCACCTGCTGGGCCGGGTCACCTCCGCCTTCTGGACGGTGCACAACGCCTCGGGTCCCGTCGGCGCGGCCGTGCTCACGGCACTGGCCGCCCGCCACGGCGTCCCCGCGGTCAGCCTGGGCGGAGGCGCGCTGTGCCTGGTGATCCTCGGCGGGGCGCTGCTGACCCCGCTGCGCGGCGGCCGGGTCGCCGCGCAGCGGGGCCCGTACGGGACGGGCCGGGTCAGAAGCGGCCGGGTCCGGCGGGGAAGGGAAGCGGACCCGACGGAACCGGGGACCCGGGCCGGGCCTTAGCGGCCGGCGGCCGCGGGGCCGGGTTCTGGCAGGTCACGTCCCGCTCGGGCAGCCGGCCCGAGGTCAGGTACGCGTTCACGTGCGCGTTGGCGCAGGAGTTCGGGTCAGCCAGGTACACGCCGTGGCCCTCACCACCCTCCACCAGCACCATCCGCGAGCCCTTCAGTGCCCGGTGCAGGCCCTGTCCGCTCGACAGCGGGGTCTGCGAGTCCCACTCGTTCTGCACGGTCAGCACGTCCGCCCGCGTCCGCATCGGCGTGGCGGCCTCCACGGGCCGGTTCCAGAAGGCGCACGGCTTGATGTTGGACGAGAAGTCCCCGTACAGCGGGTACTTCACCTTGTCCCTCGCCGCGTCCCGCTCGTACTGCTCCGGGTAGCGCGGCCAGGTGCCCGTGTCCCCGCAGACCACGGACCAGAACACCGAGATGCCGTTGTCCGCGGCCGGTCCGGCGGCGCCGCGCCCGCCCGTGAGCAGCTGCTTCACCTCCTGGGCCGAGACGCCCGCCGGGAGCGGCCGGCCCTCGGCCGCCGCCTTGAGGGCCGCGACCAGCGGGCTGGCCTGGGCCGGGTAGAAGAACACCGCCCGCGCGGCCCGGATGACGTCGCCCGTGACCTTCGTGCCCTCGAAGTCGATAGGCTCCCGGTCGGCGCGCGCCACCAGCCCCCAGAAGGTGGCGGACACCGCCTCCGGGCTGTCGCCGAGCCCGTACTCGGCCGAACGCTCCGCCGCCCACCGCGTCCACCGGGCGAAGGCGGGCTCGGCCTGCGTGGCCCACTCCTGGAGCATGCCCCGCCAGATCTTCTGCGGGTCCACCCCGCTGTCGAGGACGAAACGGTCGGTGCGCTGCGGGAACATCTGCGAGTACACCGCGCCGAGGTAGGTCCCGTACGAGTAGCCCACGTACGAGAGCGTGCGCTCGCCCAGCGCCGCGCGGATCGCGTCCATGTCGCGGGCCGTGTTGCGGGTGGTGATGTAGGGCAGCACGTCACCGGCCTTCTCGCGGCACTTCTCGGCGACCGTCCGTGCCCATGCCACCTCGGAGGCGAAGCCCTCGGGGTGGTAGGGCCGGTCGACGGTCTGCTCGGCGTCGGTCAGTCCGCAGGAGACCGGACTGCTGGCGCCGACCCCGCGCGGGTCGAAGCCGATCAGGTCGTACCGGTCGCGTACGTCCTGGGGCATCCCCTCGGCCATCATCAGCGGCATGTCGAGCCCGCTGCCGCCCGGGCCGCCCGGGTTGATCAGCAGGACGCCGTGCCGTTTCGCGGGGTTCTCGCTCTTGACGCGGGATATCGCGAGGTCGATGGTGCGCCCCTGCGGACGCCGGTGATCGAGCGGGACCTTGAGCGTCGCGCACTCGTACGAGGCCGGCTGCTCCGGACTGCAACGGTGCCAGTCGGGCTTCTGCTGCCCGGACTCCCGCCCCGGGGCGGCGGAGGCGCCGGTCGCGGAGAGGAGGGGGGCGGTGGCGGCGAGGAGAGCGGCGGAGACGAGCAGCGGTGCGAGGCGTTTCATGCGCACGTGGCCGTTCCTTCCCTTCGGTGCGGTGGGTGAAGTCGTTCGCCCCACCACCTTGTTGCAGTCGGAGGCGGGGCGAATCATCCCGGAGGGCGGGACCTCGTGCTCCTCACGAACGAGCCGAAATCAGGACAACTGGCCGACACGCGGAGCGCGATGGCGGCACACGGCCGCGCATCGGCCGGCCCGGCCCGGCCGCGGCGCTCCCGAACTACCCGGACCAAGCGGACGAGTCGAGAGCAAACGATCGTTTCAGCGGTGGAATCGATCGTCATTCTGATCTAAGGTTTCGCAGTCCGGGCGGTGGGTCCGGGCGGGGAGCCGGCGACGCCGGGAGCGGCGGCTGGAGGGGGACACACCCGCGTGGACGATCCCAACGGCGTCGTCTTCTACGTCCCGGGGGCGCTGCTGCTGCTCGCCGGGTTCCTGAAGCTGCCCCCGCTGTGGCGCAACCCCAAGGACGAGCTGCTGCGTTCCGTGTGCGTGCTGCTCTTCGCGGCCGCCGGGGTCTTCGCCACCGCCGCGGTCCCGTCCATCGCCGCCGTCAACCGGTTCACGGGAATTCCGAACGCGGCCGCACCGGTCGTGTACACGGTCCTGACCGCGTTCTCCGGTGCCAACCTGGTGCTCATCATCCGCTGGAGCAGCGGACCCGGGGACGGGGAGCGGGCCGCCCGGTGGTCCCGCCGCTGCAACTGGGCCACCGTCGCCGTCATCGCCGCGATCAACGCCCTCTTCCTCCTGGGCGACGCCCCGGTGGAGCGGCTGGTCGACCTCGACACGTACTACGCGAACACGCCGTACATCCGCGAGATGATCGTCCTGTACCTGGTGGCGCACACCACCGCCGCCGTCACGATGACCGTGCTGTGCGCCCGCTGGGCGCGCATGGTGCACGGCCCGCTGCGGGCCGGACTGGTGCTCATCGTCACCGGCTACGTCCTCAACCTGGTGTACGACGCGCTCAAGTTCACCGCACTCGGCGCCCGCTGGACGGGACACGACCTGGACCGGCTGAGCTGGCCGGTCGCCCCGCCGATCGCCGCCGTCTCCGCCCTGCTCATCGGCATCGGCTTCGTGCTCCCGCTGCTCTCCCAACGCCTGGTGGACTACGCCGGGATGTGGCGCCGCTACCACCAGCTGCAGCCCGCCTGGCGCGAGCTGCGGGCGGCCACCCGCCACATCGCCGGCCCGGCCGGCGGAATCTCGACACCCATCGACGTGCGGGTGACACAGATCGAATCCGACATCTACGACGGGATCCTCAGCGTCCACCCCTTCCTCAGCCCCGAAGTACGCGCACTGTCCTTGGCCGAGGCGCTGAAGACGGCCCCGTCCGAGGAGGAGGCGGCCGTCATCGCGGACGCCGCCGTGCTGGCCCACGCCGTGGTCATGTGGACCAGGCACACCGCCGGGCGGACCGGACGGGACGAACCGCCCGCGGAGCGGGCCGGGGACGGACCGCTGCTGGCCTCCGCCAACAGCACCCTCGGCCTCGTGCGCCTGTCCCGGGCCCTGTCGCGGTCCGCCGTCGTCCGGGCCACCCGTGAGGCGGCCGTACTGGAGAGCGGTGCACGATGACCGATAACCCTTCCGTCGGACTCCGGGCCGTCGTCCTCGGCGGCGGACTGGCGGGCACCCTCGCCGCCGCGGCGCTGGCGCCGCACGTGGGGGAGGTCCTCGTCGTCGAACGGGACACCGTGCTTCCCGACACCGCCTCCCCAAGGCCGAGGCTGCCGCAGGCCGCACACGCCCACATGCTGTGGTCCGGCGGGGCCGACGCCATCGAGGAACTGCTCCCCGGCACCACCGCCACCTGGCTGGCGGCCGGCGCCCACCGGATCCCGATCCCCAGCGGGATGGTCGCGTACTCCCCAGCGGGCTGGTTCCGGCGCTGGACCGAGACGCACTACCTGATCGGCGCCAGCCGCGATCTCGTCGACTGGGGGGTGCGCACCGGACTGCGGGCCGCCCACCCGAACGTACGGATCCGTACCGGCGTCAGGGTCGGCGGGCTGGTCGGCGACGCGTCCCGGGTGACGGGCGTCCGACTCCTCGACGGGGCCCGGGCGGAGGAGGCCGTCGGCGCGGACCTCGTGATCGATGCGACGGGCCGCGCCTCCAGGGCACCGGAGTGGCTCGCCGGGATCGGCGGTCCCGCCGTCGAGGAGACCGTCGTGGACGCCGGCGTGCGCTACGCCAGCCGCCGCTACCGGGCGCCGGAAGGCGCCGCCTCGGACTGGCCGGTCATCAACATCCAGGCGGACCCGAGGCAGGGCCGTCCCGGCCAGGTCGTCTCCATCATCCCCATCGAGGACGGCCAGTGGCACGTCAGCGTCTCCGGCACCCGTGGTGGTGAGCCGAGCGCCGACGGGCGGCTCTTCGAGGAGTTCGTCCGCGGGGTGCGCCACCCGCTGGCCGCCGACTTCCTGGCCCGCGCCGAGCCGATCGGCGAGGTGGCCGTCTACGGCCGGACCGCCAACCGGCAGCGCCACTACGAGAAGGCCGCCATGCCCTCGGGGTTCGTCGTCCTCGGCGACGCGGCGACCAGCCTGAACCCGGTCTACGGGCACGGCATGTCCGCCGCGGCGCTCGGCGCGCTGGCGCTGCGCGACACCGCGGCGCGGACCCCGGTCGGCGCACCGGGGTTCGCCCGGCAGGCCCAGAAGGCGATCGCCGGCCCGGCCTCCGCGGGCTGGCTGCTGGCCGTGGGGCAGGACCGCTTCTACCCGGGCGCCGTCGGCAAGGCCCCCGGCCTGGGCGACCGGCTCGCGGCCCGTTACGTCCAGCGCCTGAACCGCACCGCGATCGGCAACTTCCTGGTGGTCCGGGCGCTGACCGACGTGATGACCATGAAGAAGCCCGCCGCGGTCCTCGGAACCCCCGACGTCCTCGTCGCGGCGGCCCGCGGCCTGCGCCGGCCCCTGCTCGACGGGCCCCAGCTGACGGAACGGGAGCGCGGCGTCCTGGCCCGCCGACCGCTGCGGTCCGGGGCGGACGGGACCGTCTAGGGGAGCAGGGTCCGGTCCGGATCGGGGGCCGCGGCACGGACGGATCGCCCGGTCCGCGACGCGGCCGCGGCTTCCTAGGAGTGGTGGGCATGGGAGCTGCCGGTGTCCAGGGTGCCGCCGAGGCGCTCGCGCAGGGCGGCCAGCGCGCCGTCCTGCTGGGCGGTGACCAGCCACCGGTTCCCCACCAGGTAGCTGCCGCCGTAGATCCGGGCCTCGGCCAGCCAGGAGCGCAGCCCCTCGTCGGCGGCGAAGGTGGCCATGCGGTAGGCACCCTGCCCGGTCTCGCAGCTGCCCTCCCGCAACTCCTCCGCTTCCACGCTCACTTCGGCGGCGCAGCCGATGGCCGCGGCGATCTCCTCCATCGAGAGGGAGGGCGTGGCGGGGGCCGTCGTGGCAGTCGGCCCGGGGGCGTGCGAGGGGGCCTCCCCGGGGTGCGCGCCGCAGCCGCCGCACAGCAGCGCGACGCCCGCCGCCGCGGCGACACCGGCGGACACCGCGGCCCCTGCTACGCGGATGGCTTCGCCTTCTTCCCCTTGTCGGTCACGGCGAACCAGAGGCCCTGCTTCCCCTGCCCGTTGACGTCTCCCGGCTGCTTGTCACCGGTGAAGGAATAGACGGGCCAGCAGTCGATCGTCAATTGCTCCGTACCGTCCGGGCGTTTCACCGAGCCCACCAATTCCGCGGCGATTCCCGAAATCTTCGCCTTGTCGACCGGTTTCGCCGGCTTCCAGGTGTCCAGGCAGGAATCCAGGCAGCCGAATTTCATCGGCCAGGCGCTGTCCTTGTCGAAGCGGTACAGGGTGCGGCCCTCCGCGTCCGCGAGGATTCCGCCGAGTGCGGCGTTCTGCGCGACCGAGAGCTCCGCGCCGCCCTTCTTCGTCCCGGCCACCGGGGCGCCGGCGGGCTTCCCGTCGGCCCCCAGCGCGTGCCACGTCCCCGCGACGCCCTCGCCCTGCGCCTCACCCGGCGCCGTGTCCTTGGCGTAGCGGTACACGGGCCAGCCGGCGAGCGTCAGCTGCCGGGTGCCGTCGGCCCGCATCACGGAACCGAGCAGGCCCGTCTCGATCCCCTCCCCGGCCGTGGCCTCGTCCGCAGGCACGGGGGGCCAGGCCTTGGCGCACTCCCCGTCGCAGTTGGACTGGGGAGGCTTCGCCGTGTCCTTGTCGAACCGGTAGAGCGTCAGGCCCTGCCCGTCGGTGACGGCCGCGCCCACGGCCGGGATGTCCCGCAGCTTCAGCTGCCCCGCCCCGCGCGTCGTGACGGTGCCGGGATCACCGGCGGGGTTGCTCCCGCTCCCGCTCCCGCTGCCGCTGCCGTAGCCGTCGGCGTCCGAGCCGTACGCGTTCCCGATCTTCTGGCTGTCGGACACCGGCTTGACCCCGCCCGGTTTACTCGCGTATTCGCCCCCGGATCCGCACCCTGCCGTCAGCAGCAGAACCGCCGCGGCCGACCCGGCGTATATCCCCTGTCGGATTCGTTTCACGATGAATTGCTCCTTCGGATTCGCTTCCGTGCTTTCGTCATTGATACGGGGAAAGCGGTGGCGGCAGTGAATTCGGGCCGGAATTTGTCCGATCACGCCAAGAACCGGCTCAGCCCTGGATGCGCAGCGCCAGGGCGGGGCAGCGCCGTACCGCCCGCAGCGCCTTCGGCCGCAGGTGCCCCGGCACCGCCATCGAGGCCTCCGCCGGGTAGCCGTCCGCGTCGAGCCGCACGACATCGGGGAGCACGTCCACGCACAGCCCGTGGCCCCGGCACAGGGTCCAGTCCACGACCAGCCGTTCCGGGCTCTCGTCCCGGGGCAGCGGCAGCGCGCCCAGCACCCGCCGCCCGCAGCCGCTGCCGAGCGCGTGGTCGCGGAACTCGTCCGGGAACGCGGACAGCGCCGAGTCCACGAAGTGCGAGGTCCCGTCGGGATGGCTGCACGCACCCCGCCCCCGCACCGAACGCATCCGCGCCTCCACCGCTTCCAGGGCCGCCCGGCCCCCGCCCCGCACCGCGTCGTCCAGTACGTCGGCAAGCGCGGGCAGACCGCGTACGCAGGGCCCGCACTGGCCCGCCGACTCCCCGGCCATCCACCGGGCGACGCGCGCGACCTCCCCGGCCGGGCAGGTGTCCTCGGGCAGCGGCAGCACCGCGCCCGCCCCCAGCCGCGCGCCGAGCTCGGCCAGGGACTGCCGGGACACCTGCGCGGCCCGCGCGGACACCGGGTCCAGCCACTTCCCGTGGTACCCGCCGACCAGTACGCCCTGACCCGGCTCGGTGCCGCACAGCTGGAGGACGTACGGGAGCGAGGTCCCGGAGGGCGTCTCGACCACCGTGGTACCGGCGACGGTCAGCAGTACGGTGCCCGGCTCGGACGGCAGGCCGGCCGTCCGGTACTCGGGTGCGCCGAGCCGGGCGGCGACGGCGAGCTGGGCGAAGGTCTCCGTGTTCGACAGCAGGGTGGGCATGCCGCCCAGGCCGCGCTCGCTGGTGCGCACCTTCTGCCCGGACGGCAGGGTCGCCCCGCCGTTCAGGCCGTCCACCAGGGCCGTGCCCTCGCCCGTCACGAACCGCTCGGGCAGCCGCGCCACGCGCACCCGGCGCCCCGCGGGGCCCCGTTCGGCGACGGCCTCCCGCACCGACTGCTCCACGTCCGCCCGGGTCACGGCCACGGCCACCTCCTCGGCGCCCAGCGCGGCGGCGGCCAACAGGGCGCCGTCGAGCACCAGATGCGGGGCGTGCAGCAGCAGTGCGGTGTCCTTCAGGCAACTGGGCTCACCCTCACTGCCGTTGACCACGACTGCGGTGAGGCCGTCGCTGCGCCCCCGCGCCGACCGGATGACCGCGCGCATCTTGCGCGCGAAGGGGAAGCCGGCCCCGCCCCGGCCCCGCAGGTCGATGTCGTCGGCGAGGGTGACGAGTTCGTCCGGGTGGCAGCGGGGGAGCGGGCCGTGCACGGCCAGATGGGCCTCCCGGTCGAGCCGTGCGGCCCGGTCGAGCCCGGCCAGCAGCCTGGGGGCGCCCACACAGCCGAGGCCCGGGCGCGGCCCGGCGTTCACCGCCACCGCTCCCGGCCCGCGAGCTGCTCCACCCGGGGCGGCCCGACGACGGTCCTGCGCACGGACGCCCGGCGCGCCGAGGTGCGGCGCGGTGACGTCCTGCGCGTGGTCCTGCCCCCGAAGGGCTCCCGGGAGCCGACGGGCGGGACGATCGGCGGGGGAGTCGCCCCGCGCAGCGTGGACCTGAGGCGCAGCACGAGCACGCCGGCCACACCGGCCAGGCACAGGGCGTACGCCGCCGTCACCCACCCGGCCGCCGGACGGCCCGCCTTCAGCCCGTGCACCAGGCAGGCGCCCCAGGCGGGGTAGGCGCCGACGTGCAGCGCCCGCCACCACAGCGAGCGGCTCCTGGTGGCGAAGGCGCTGCGCACCCCGCCGGACACCGCGACGGCCACGAAGAGGTAGCCGGCCAGTGTGCCGAGCCCGATCACCAGCGGCCGGTCGCCGTCCGCGAACGGGACCGCCGCCGCGGCCGGACTCGTACGGCCCTGCGCCACCTTGACCCAGATGTGCAGGGCGAGGAAGCCGAGCCCCGCCACGGCCAGGCCGCGGTGCACCCCCTGGGCGAGCAGCCGGGCACCCGGCCCCAGCAGCAGCCGGTCGGTGGCCGTCAGCCCCCACAGGACGGTGGCGGTGAGCGAGACGAGCGAAAGGACGCCCGCCCCGAAGTCGAGGAACTCCCAGAGGTGCGTCAGGACGCCCGCGCGGGCCGCCACGACGGCCGATACGAGGGCGGCGGCCCCGGCGCTGAGCGCGCCGGGATGTCGGCGGCGCGCCCGGTGCGAGCGGGGGAGGTGCGGCTGGGGCAAGGGCATCCGGTTCTCCTGTGAACTCCGAGCCGACAGACGGGTCTTGGGGTCGGAGTGCAGAAGCATCGTGGACCTGTGCAGCACCTCCACAGGATTTATCCAACCGTGATAATTTCTCGCACCGCGTCTCCGGCGCATCGAACAAGACCGGAAGACTCCCCTTCGTCAAGACCTCACCGGCACGATCGAGGTAACGATGTGCGAACTTCTGAACCGCATCTGGTCCCGCCCGCGCGGCGAGTGGACCCGTGTCCTGCGCCGGGAGCTCCCCGCCCTGGCGGCCGAGATAGTGGAGGAACTTCTGCATGCCAATCCGGAACTATCCGCCCTTGTCGATGACAACGATGCCATTGACGACGAACTGCTCAGACAGAAGGTGGAGGAGGCGCTCCTTACCACCCTCGGCTACCGCGACCCGGCCGAGGCCGACGCGGAAGCCGGCACCGACCAGGAACCCGGCACCGACCAGGAACCCGGCACCGACGCGGAACCCCTGCACGGGGCCGCGCCCGCGCCCGCGTCCATACCCGGGGCCGGTCCCGTTCCGATACGCGTGCCCGTGCCCGTGCCCGCCGTCGAAGCCGAGCCCGAACCGGAGCACGGACGCGTAGCCGACCAGGCACGGCACGACCTCTTCAACGCCCTCACCGACGGCCGCGCCGCATCGGAGAGTTCCCTCTCCGAGCTGGCCCAGGCCGCCGACTGGCCCCTCCCCACGGCCGTACGGGCCATCGCGCTCGCCACCCCCGCCGACACGCAGCAGCTGGCGGCCCTGCACGACGACGCCCTCGCCGGCGTGTTCGCGGGCCGTCCGTGCCTCCTGGTCCCGACCGCCGACCCGGACGCCCGCACCCCCCTGGAACTCGCGCTGCGCGGCCGCTGCGCCGCCGTCGGCCACTCCGTACCCCTGCGCGATGCCGCCTCCTCTCTGCGCTGGGCGCTGCGCCTGCTCGCCCTCACCCCCGTCCGCGGCGGCCTCGAAGCCCGGACCGTCTTCGTGGACGACCACCTCTCCACCCTGCTGCTGCTCCAGGACGAACCCCTGGCCCACGCGCTCGCCGCGCGCTGGCTGCGCCCGCTCGCGGACCTGACCCCCCGCCAGAGCGAGCGGCTGGAGGTGACCCTGCTGGCGTGGCTGGAAGGCGGCGGGGCGCCCGAGGCCGCCAAGGCCCTCAGCGTGCACCCCCAGACCGTCCGGTACCGCATGCGCCAGCTGGAGAAGCTGTTCGGCACCGGACTGCGGGACCCCCGGACCCGGTTCGAACTGGAGATGGCCCTGCGCAGCCGCCGGCTGATGGCCCAGGTGCGCCGCCAGCACTCGCGGGTCAGCCGCAGGGCGGCGCGCGTGGTCACGGCCGACTTCACCCCCGTCGTCGTCGGCCGGATGGCCCGGGTCAACGGCCTGTAGGACACCCCGGTCAGAGGAGGGGAAACGCGGTGCCGGCCCGAAGCCTGAGGCTTCGGGCCGGCACCTTTTCCCGGACCGGGCGCGGCGGTAGGGGAGGGGGGCGCCCGGTGCGGGGGCTCAGCGGCAGCTGCGGCCGGAGTTGACGCAGTCCACGGCCCGGGCCATCAGCCCGGGCGACATCACGTTGATGAAGTCGCCGTGGTCGGTCACCGGCTTGTGCAGTTGCTCGGGGAAGCTGTCCACGGCGAACCGGGCGCCCGGCGCGACGCCGTACGTGATGCGCTGGACCAGCTGCGGCACGGCGGTGAAGCCCTTCGGGCAGCGGCCGGCCCGGTCCGTGAAGGCCATGTGCGTACGGTGGTTGGCGCTGTCGGTGTTCCGCCCGTCCCAGCAGCTCTGGAAGGTGAAGGTGCGGACCACGTCGCTGCCCTTGGGGCAGACCGGGTACTTGTCCTTCAGCTGGCGGTCCTCGAAACCGGTGCAGCTCCACGAGGCGTTGGCGTTGGCCGTGCCGTTGGTGAAGGCCTTCGCGTCGCCCGTGATGATCCGCAGGAACCGGGGCATGGCCGTGACCTTGCCGACGGGACTGCCCTGGAAGGTGATGGTGACCTGCTTGGGGCGCAGGATGGTGCCGACGTTGCCGTCCTGGCCGCCGCCGGGAGCCTTCGCGTCCTGCTCGGCCTTCCCGTCGCGCAGCCGCAGCACCGGCCAGTAGTAGCTGGACTGGTCGCCGTTGCCGCAGGTGGTGCCGGCGGCGGCGAGGCTGTTGTTGGTGGAGAAGGCGTTCGTGGACACGTTGCCGACGTAGTCGTGCATGTGGTGGGCGCCGTTGGAGACGCCCGGCGCCACGATCACGTTGTCCGGGTTGAAGTGCTCGTTCTCGTTGCGGCCGCACCGCGAGCTGAAGGAGCCCTTGGAGGCGTCCGCCGAGGGCGCGGGAGTGCGTACGTTGGGCCGGACCTTGGTGATGGACACGAAGTCGCTGCGCGCCGGACCGCTCTTGCGGGCGAAGTCGGGCCCCTCGGCCGCCGTGTCCTCCACGGGCGCCTTCACCATCCGGCACCCGCTCAGGGCCGTGAGCTCCTGCGGACGGGCCGCGGACCGGCCGATCGCGTCGGCCATCCGGCCGATGGTCGTGCCGCGCTTCGCGCGGAGCTCGCCGAGGAGCGCCTCGCCCTGTGCTTCCCCCTTCCCCGTGGCCTGCGCCTCGCCCGCGGCGAGCCGCCGGTAGGCGTCGGCCACCTGTCCGTCCAGTTCGGCGAGGCTTTCGTCGACCTCGGCCTTCGCCTGGTCGGGGACGCTGGTGAGCCGTTCCCCGACGTCGGGGCAGTCGATCGTGGACGTCAACTGCTGCGCCCGCCCGCCGTCCTGGCCCGCGGAGGCGTTGCCGGCGACGGCGGCCACCCCGCCGGCGCCCAGCACCAGCACGGAGATCAAGGCCGCCAGTTTGCCCGACGGGCGGCGGCGTTCATGGCCCTGTCGACTCATGCGATCACTTCTTCCTCGATGGGATCGGAGGAGCGGGGGAGGACAGCGCGGGGGAAGAGGGAACCGGCGCCGGGGCCGCGGCCGCGTCCGAGAGCGCGTCGAAGTCGACCAGACCGCTCTCCTCCAGGACCGTGATGTGGTCCAGGACCGTGGTGTTGGCCGATGTGGCCAGGGCGCGGACCATGGAGTTGCGGGTCTGCGCCCGTATCCCGGCCAGCAGCGCGAAGACCTTCCCGTGCGCGCGCCGCAAGAGCTGGACGAACAGCCGCTCGTAGGCGTCCCCTTGAGCCTGCGTCAACTGGCTCAGCCATTCCTGCTGCTGTGTGCTGGGCTGGTTGGGCAGATCGACACCGAGGGCCTGACCGACGCGGATGACCTGCTGGTCCAGCTCGGTGTGGCCCTCGACGAGATGCTCCCCGGCCGTGCGCACCGCGGGGCGCGTCCCGCGCTGCTGGGCCTGGCGGCCCGCGGGAAGCTCCCACAGCCCGGCCAGCCGGACCTTGCGGACGAAGTCCCGGTCCGCGGCGGTCAACGGTCCGTACGCCGTGCTCATGGTCCCGGCGCCGTCGTCGTCGGCCGCCGGCAGCGCGGCCGCCGCCCCGGCCGGGGCCCGGTCGCCGAAGCCCTGTACGGGCACCAGCAGCGCCATCAGTGTGACGGCAAGGGCGGTGATGACGATGCCGTTCGCGATCGTGTGCCGCGCGGCCACCGACAGGCTGTTGATGGATCGCCACCGCAGTGACAGCACAGTGCCTCCTCGCTCCGTGGGTGTCACGGGACGCTAGGCCACTCGTGGTGCCACCGCGCGTGGACCATCACCCTTGGATAAACATTCGGGCGGGTCCGGCAAAGGCTGTTATCTTGCGGCGTTCGACCGCCTGCGTTCGACCGCCTGCGTTCGACCGCCTGCGTTCGCCGCCGTTCGGTCCGGGCGCGGGTCCGCTATGCGCTCAGGTGGCGGGTGAACCACTCCCGCGCCAGTTCCGCGGCCTCGTCGAGGGTTCCCGGCTCCTCGAAGAGGTGCGTGGCGCCCGGGACGACGTCGAGCCGGTTCTCGCAGCGCAGCTCCGCCTGCGCCTGCCGGTTCAGCTCCAGCACCGTCGTGTCGCGGCCGCCCACGACGAGCAGGGTGGGGGCCCGTACCTCGCCCAGGCGGGGCCCCGCCAGGTCGGGGCGGCCGCCGCGGGAGACCACCGCGCCGATGTCCGCCGCCGGGTCCGCCGCGGCCACCAGTGCCGCCGCGGCTCCCGTACTGGCGCCGAAGTAGCCGACGGACGCGGGCGCGTACCCGCTCCGCAGCCAGCGCGTCGCGTCCGACAGCCGCCGGGCCAGGGGCTCGACGGCGAATACGTTCGACCGGTCGGACTCCTCGGCGGGCGTGAGCAGGTCGAAGAGCAGGGTGCCCAGGCCCGCCCGGTTCAGCACGTGCGCCACCGCGCGGTTGCGGGGGCTGTGCCGGCTGCTGCCGGAGCCGTGCGCGAACATCACCACCGCTCCGGCGCCGCCGGTGCCCCCCGGCAGGACGAGGTCGCCGGCCAGCCGCAGCGCGCCCGCGTCGACCTCCACCTCCACCGGCACTTTGCTCCCGGTGGTGCGTGGGGCGGGCGCGGTCCCCGCGGCGGCCTCGGCGAGCAGCGCGACGACCTCCTCGTCGGCGGTCTGCGAGAAGTCCTGGTACCACTCGCCGACGGCCCGGAAGGCGCGCGGCGTCGACAGGCACACCACCTCGTCCGCCTCGGTCCGCAGCCACGCCACCGCGTCCGGCGGAGCCACCGGAGCGGCGAGCACCACCCGGGAGGCGCCCTGCGCGCGCACGACCTCGCAGGCGGCGGCGGCCGTGGCACCCGTCGCGATCCCGTCGTCCACGACGATCGCGGTGCGTCCGGTGAGGGGAAGCCGCGGCCGGCCCTCGCGCAGGTGGTGCGCCTGCCGTCCCAGCGCCTCCTGCGCGGCCCGCTCGACCGCCTCGACGTCCTCACGGGCCACCCGGGCCTGGCGGACGATGTCCTCGCTGATGATGCGTACGCCGCCCTCGCCGATGGCCCCGAAGCCCAGTTCCCGGTGATAGGGGACGCCGAGCTTGCGCACCACGATCACATCGAGCGGGGCGCCGAGCTCCCGCGCCACCTCGAAGGCCACGGGAACCCCGCCCCGGGGCAGCCCGAGGACGACGGGATCCTCCGTCGCCAGATGCCGCAGCGCCGCGGCCAGCCGCCGACCCGCGTCGGCGCGATCGGTGAAGAACACCTCGGCTCACCCCCGTCCAGGGGAGACAGAACCCACGCAACTCCCTCCGGGGCCGATGCGCAAGCCGGCACCCGAACGGATACCCCGGTGGGGCATCGGCGCGGATGGTTCCGTACGATGCCTCCATGATCTCCCGCGTGCAGCCGCCGCGCCGCCGCCCGCCAGGGCGCGGCCTCGTGCTGCTCGTGCTCGCGGTGCTGGCCGGTGTGCTGGCCATGCACGGTCTGGGCCCCGCGCCCGCCTCCGTGCGCGCGCACGCGACGGCCGCCGGCCCCGTCATGGCCCCGGCCCACCATGACGGCCACCGGCCCGCGGCGCGTGCGGCCGAGGGCTGCTCCCACACCGCCGGCGGACCGGACCACACGCACCACGCCGACGCCACCTGCGCGGCGACCGGCATCGGCACCCCGTACGCACCGCCCGCCCCGGCCGCCGCCCGCGACGGCGCGGTGTCCGCGCCCGAGGCGCCCCACGGCGTCGCCACGGCGTCGGCGCGGAGCGGACGGGCCCCGCCCGACCTGGCCGAACTGCAGCTCCTGCGGATCTAGGACGACCCGCGCCGGCCGCCCCCACGGGCCGCCGCGCTCCGTCGCACCCCCGATCCCGCACAAGGAGTCGCACCACCATGAGCACGAACCGTTCCCTCATCCGCCGTACCGCCGCCGTCGTGGCGGTGGCCACCGCCTCGCTCGTCCTCGCCGCCTGCGGGGCGAACAAGGACGACACCGCCGGGCACGGCGGCCACGGCGCCCAGAGCCCGTCGGCCCCGGCCTCCGCCCCCGCTTCGGCGTCCGCCGCGCAGGGGCGGCACAACGCCGCCGACACGGCCTTCGCCCAGGGGATGATCCCGCACCACCGGCAGGCCGTGGAGATGGCGGAGCTCGCCCCCTCCCGCGCCGAGTCGGCCGAGGTCAAGCAGCTCGCCGAGCAGATCAAGAAGGCCCAGGACCCGGAGATCAGGACCCTCTCCGGGTGGCTGACCTCCTGGGGCGAGCAGGTGCCCGCCGAAGGCGCCATGGACCACTCCGCGCACGGCACGGGCGGTACGGGCGGTACGGGCGGAATGATGACGGCCGAGGAGATGGAGCAGCTGAAGAAGGCGTCCGGCAAGGCCTTCGACACCGCCTTCATGCAGCTGATGATCAAGCACCACGACGGCGCGGTGGCGATGGCCCGCACCGAGAAGGCCGACGGGGGCTTCCCGGAGGCCAAGGCCATGGCCGACGCGATCATCACCTCGCAGACCGCCGAGATCGACCGGATGAAGGGCCTGCTGGGCTGACCGGCCCGTAGCGCAGAGCCCGGCGGGGCCACCGGACACGCCCCGGTGGCCCCGCCGTTCAGACGGCCCCGCGTGCCCACGGCGTGACCGTCGGCGCGGGCCGTACGGCGGGCGGGGAGCACGGGGCCGGGCGGATCGCGGCCGGAAACCGCGCCGACCTCACCGTCCTGGCCGAAGACCCCCTCACCACCGCCGCCACCGGCCTGCCCCGGCCGCCCGTGCCGCTCACGGTGCCCGACGGCACCCCGACGCACCGCGACCCGGGCCCGTGACGCGCAAGGGGCGGCCCGCGCCGAACTGCGCCGCCCCCGGAAGCGGGATATCAAGGACGTGAAGGTGAGCGCGGGCCCCGGCGGTCGCCACCCCACGGCTGAGGAGTACGTCTCGTGGAGTTCGAGGTCAACGGCGCCCGGCGCGAGGTGGACGTGCACGACGACCCCGCCGCCGCCGAGGTGGTGCGCGAACGGCTGGGACTGACCGGCACCAAACTGGTCTGCGCGGGCGGCGTGTGCGGAGCCTGCACGATCCAGGTCGACGGCGAGCCCCGGGTGTCCTGCCTGACCCCGGCGGTCGCACTCGAAGGCCGCCGCATCACCACCGTCGAGGGCCTGGCCGGCCATCCCGTGACCCGCGCCTTCGCCGGCGAGGACGCCCTCCAGTGCGGCTACTGCACCCCGGGGTTCGTCGTCGAGGCGGCCGCGTTCCACGACCGCTGGCGCGCCGAGCACGGCACCGCCCGGCCGGGACGCGAGGCGGTGGCGGACGCGCTGGCGGGCCACCTGTGCCGGTGCGGCGCGTACGAGGGGATCCACAGCGCCGTGGCCGCGGCCTGCGCGGGCGAGTACGACGACGAGCCGGCCGACGGGGAGGAGCGGGCCGTACCGCGCGCCGAGGCCCCGGCGAAGATCGACGGCTCGGCCCGCTACACCACGGACCTGCGCCCCGAGGGCCTGCTGGAGGGGGTGATCATCCGCTCCCCCCACGCGCACGCCCGCGTACGGTCCCTGGAGGCCGGGGGCGTGCCGCTCGTGCCGCTGCTGCCTCCCGACGGTGTGGTGCGGTACGTCGGCCAGCCGGTCGCGGCGGTCGCGGCGGCCTCCCGGTCGGCGGCCCGGGAGGCCGCGGCACGGGTCACCGTCGACTACGAGGTGCTGCCGGCGGCCCTGGACGTACGCCGGGCCCGGGCCGGGGAGGGCCCGGTGGTCCACGAGGACAAGGCGGCCCGCAAGCGGGCGCCCGGTTCAGGCGAGACCCCCCAGCTGCTGCCCGCCCGCTGGCGCGGCAACCTGCGCGGCCCCTCCGCCATGAGCAAGCGCCCCGCCACGGCCGTGCGCCGCATCACCGAGGCCCGCGGCCGGAACCCCGAACGGGTCGTCGAAGGCGAGTTCACCACCGCCGCGCAGACCCACACCCCGCTCGAACCGCACGCCTGCCTGGCCCAGTGGGTCGACGGCACCCTCCACCTGGAGGTGTCCACACAGTCCCTCAAGCACGTCGCCGAGGAGGCCGCCGAACGCTGGGACGTGCCCGTCGAACGGGTGGTGGCGAAGGCCGTCCACGTGGGCGGCGGCTTCGGCTGCAAGATGGGGCTGACCACCGACGTGGTCGCCGCGGTGGAGCTGGCCCGGCTGCACGACGCCCCCGTACGGGTGGTGCTCGACCGTGACGAGGAGCTCACCGACGGCGGATACCGGCCCGGCACCCGCATCCGGGTCGCGATGGTCGCGGACGAGGCCGGCGACCTGAGCGCGCTGGCCATGGACGCCGACAGCGACGGCGGGATCTCCGTCGGCGCCTCCGTGGCCGCCCAGGCCCGGTTCATGTACGGCAAGGCCCCGCGTCGGCTCCGCGACTTCGACGTCGTCACGAACCGGCCGCCGGGAGCCCCCTTCCGGGGCCCGGGCGGACCCCCGCTGTGCTGGGCCCTGGAGCAAGCAGTCGACGAGATGGCCCACCGCCTCGGCGAGGAGCCGATCGCCCTGCGCCGCCGCTGGGACGGCAACCCCAAGAGGCACGCCCTCTACGACCTCGCCCGGGCCCTGCCGTTCTGGGCCGGCCCCCGGGGCGGCACCGGACGCTTCCGCCGGGGCGTCGGCGTCGCGGCCGCCAACTGGCTCTACTTCCTCGACCCCGCCACCGAGGTCGAGCTCACCGTCGAGGACGGCGCCGTCGTCGCCCGCTGCGCCGTACAGGACATCGGTACCGGCGCACGGAGCGTCCTGCGCCGGGTCGTGGCCGAGGAACTCGGCCTCCCCCTGGGGCGGGTGCGCGCCGAGATCGGCGCCAGCGACACCGCCCACGGCCCCACCTCCGGAGGCAGCCGCACCACGCCCTCCCTGGCGCCCGCCGCCGCGGAGGCCGCCGCCCGGCTGCGCGAAGCGCTCGGCGGGGGCGACGTCGCCGCCCGGCTGGACACGGCGCACGGCGTACGGGCCACCGGCAGACGCCCCCGCGACCACCGCGGCTTCGTGACCCCCTTCGGCATGACCATGGGCGGTGTCGCGATCGGCCGGGGCTTCACCGGATCGGTCCAGGTCGCCGAGGTCGAGGTGGACACCCGGCTCGGCCGGATCCGCCCGCTGCGGCTGTGGAGCGGCATCGCCGCCGGCCGCATCCACGAAGACATGCTGGCCCGCAACCAGTGCGAGGGCGCCGTGGTCCAGGGCATCGGCTACGCGCTGTTCGAGGAGCGGCGCGTCGACCCCGTCACCGGGCGGGTGCTGACCGACAACCTGGAGGACTACCGCCTCCCCGGCATCGGCGACACCCCCGAGATCACCGTCCACTTCCACGAGGAGGGCTTCGAACACGTCCCCGGCGGCGGAGTCGGCCTCGGTGAGATCGCGACCCTGCCCACCGCGGCGTGCCTGGCCAACGCGGTCCACGACGCCACCGGCTGGCGCCCGTACGACCTGCCCATCCGCCCCGACCGGCTCCTGGAAGGACTGGGTACGTGACCACCGAACCCGCCCTCACCGACCTGTCGGCCGCCGTCCGCACCCGTGGCGGCGAGCTGCGCGCCGGCGGCACCGACACCACCGCCCGGCAGCGCAGCGGCCTCTCCCCGGGCCCGTTCACCGACCTCGGCGGCGCGGCCGGCCTGCGCGGCTGCACCCCGCTGCCCGGCGGAGGGCTGCGGATCGGCGCCCTGACCACCCTTGCCGAACTCGCCGCCGATCCGCAGGTGCGCGCCGGCTGGCCCGGCCTGGCACTCGCGGCCGGGACCGCGGCGACCCCGCAGATCCGCGCCGCCGGGACCCTGGGCGGCAACCTGCTCCAGCGCAACCGCTGCTGGTACTACCGCAACCCGCACGTCAGCTGCTTCCAGAAGGGCGGCGCCGACTGCCCCGCCCAGCAGGGCGACCACCACTTCGGCGTGGTCAGCGGCGACGGGCCGTGCATCACCCCGCACCCGTCCACCCTCGCGGCGGCCCTGCTCGTCTACGACGCCGAGGCCGAGGTCCACGGCGAATCCCCGCGCGGCGTCGCCGACCTGTACGGGGACGGCGACCTGCTCTTCCAGGCGGACCACCTGCTGCCGCCCGACCGCGTCCTCACCGCGGTCCGGCTGCCCGCCCCCCTCCCGGGCGAACGCGCCGCCCACCACCGGTCCATCAGCCGGGCCCACGCCGAGTGGCCCCTCGTCGAAGCCACCGCCCGGCTCGTCCTCGACGGCGCCACGGTCACCCACGCCGCCGTGGCCGCGGGTGGCGTGGCCCGCGTCCCGCTGCGCCTGACGGAGGTGGAGGCCGCCCTGACCGGGCGCGAGGCCACCCCCGGACTCCTCGCCGAGGCGGCCGCGACGGTCCTCACCCGCTGCCGCCCCCTGCCGCAGACCGGCTACAAGACGACGCTCTTCCGGGACACGGTGCTGGAAGTCCTGGAGCGGGCCGCCGCGGGCTGACGCCCGGTCCCCTCAGGACCCGGACGGGGCCGGCCGGGCGCCCGCGACCCCCGCGGCCTCGGCGCGGCCCACCGCCCCGCGCAGCGCCACGGTGGCCGCGGCGCCCGCCGCCAGGCCGAAGAGCAGGGCGGCGGGAATGCCGCCGCCGAGACCGGCGAACAGCCCCGGCACGCCGTACGGCGCGCCCGAGCCGTCCAGCGCGATCCGCAGCAGCTGGCTCGCCAGCAGGCCCAGGACCGTCGCGCCCACCGCACCCAGCGCCATCGCCGGCAGGGTGGTGCGGGTGAGCAGCACGGGCAGCCGGCGCAGCGAGACCCACACCACGGCGAGCAGCAGCACGTCGGCCGCCCGGTACAGCAGCCAGCCGCCGACGCCCCCGGCCGCCGGGAGGTCCCAGCCGCCCAGCAGGAGCCACTGGCGCAGGAGTTCCCCCGGCTCGGAGAAGAGCCCGCCGAACGGGGAGAACATCTGGATCTCCGCCGCGACCGGCTGGTACGAGAGGACGACCAGCGACACCGCGATCACCGCCGTGCCGACCGTGGCGGCCAGCCGGGTGGCGCGCTCGGGGACGATGTTCTGCGGCACCGGACCGGACCCCTTGGCCACGCGCGCCACGAGCACGGTCACCGCCGCCGCCACCAGGGCGGCCACCACCGGCATCTGCCGCCCCGAGGCGATCACGCTCGACAGCTGGGGCAGGAACCGGTAGCTGCCGTGCCCCAGGGAGGCGATCAGCCAGGGCGCCGACACGGCCATGGCCAGCATCCCGGCCACCAGCCCCCAGGCCCACACCGCGAGCAGCGAAGCCGTCGTCCGGCCCTGCACGGGCGGCAGGCGGCGCACCAGGAGCAGCGCGCCGGGTACGAAGAAGGCGAAGAGCGCGGCGAAGCGTATCTGCGCGGCCGTCGTGTACAGGGAGCGGTAGCCGCCGCCCGCCCCGCCCGGCTGCGCGGCCTCACCGAGCGGCAGGGCCGGGGTGGGCTCGTACGCCCACGGGACCAGCCAGCGGTCGAGCTCGGCGGAGACCCCGGCGCCGAACACGCCGTTGGTGCCCGGCAGGTGCAGCGCCTGGGCGCTCGCCCCGGCCCACCAGAGCAGCGCCGTGATCACCAGCCCTCCGGCCAGTGCCGGTAGCGCCGCGCGTCGGTATGTCATGAACTGCCCTCGCCTTGCTCGGTCGTCCGGTGAATCCGCTGGTCAAGAACCCTACGTCGGGGCCGGGGCGAGCCGCGCACCGGTCCGGACGGCCCCGCACCGAGCCCGCAAGTCGCTTTGTACAACAGTGGGTTGATCCACGGGTGCGGTGGAGCGGCGGCGCATATGCTCCGCACGGAGGTCCGTGGTTCCGTCAGGCCTCGCGAACGTAAGGGGAGCGCACCGTGAGCGTCCGCATACAACCCACCGCCCAGGTCGACGAGACGGCCGAGGTCGGCGAGGGGACCGCCATCTGGGATCTGGCACAGATACGGGAGCAGGCCAGGCTCGGGCGCGGCTGCATCGTGGGGCGCGGGGCCTACGTCGGGCCCGGCGTACGCATCGGCGACCACGTCAAGCTGCAGAACCACGCTCTCGTCTACGAGCCGGCCGTACTCGGCGACGGCGTGTTCATCGGCCCGGCGGCCGTGCTCACCAACGACTTCTACCCGCGCGCCGTCGACCCCGACGGCAGGCTCAAGCGGGACGGCGACTGGGAGGCCGCCGGCGTGGTGGTGGCCGAGGGCGCCTCGCTGGGGGCCCGGTCCGTCTGTGTGGCCGGGGTGCGGATCGGACGCTGGGCCCTGGTCGCGGCCGGGGCCGTGGTCTCCCGGGACGTGGCCGACTTCGCGCTCGTGGCCGGGGTGCCGGCCCGCAGGATCGGCTGGGTGGGGAAGGCCGGAGTCCGCCTGGTGGAGGCCGAGGGGAAGCCGGGCGTCTGGGAGTGCCCGCGCACCGGCGCGCTGTACGCGGAGAAGGACGGCGCGCTGGCCGAGTCCGTCTGACGACATGTCGGCAATTTGAGGCAACGGCATTTCCTCAAAACCACAATCAACGAACATCCGTGGGCATACCGTGTCCCTGCACAACGGGATCTGAGCAGGCAACAGGCCATGCTCAGTGGGGGGTTGTACACGACGAGGCACCGGGGCAGTGTCATGTCCGGGCGCGGCGCCAACGCGCCCGACGGGACACTGCCGATCCGCGTGCCCCGGTCCGTCGGCATCGCTGGGGGGTTCCAGACGCAGCCGCCGGACGGTTCCGGCCACGGCGCACGACGCCTCGGGCCGGGACGTCGTCATGCACGATCCCCCTCCGCCGAGCGAGCAGAGGGGATAGGTGTGTTGGAGCGTTGCGGCTCGGACATGCGGGGTGCGGGGAGCACCCGGGAAGTCGGGGTGGGGACCCGATGACCACCAAACGATTAGGAGCACTGGCTCACGACGACCCGGCACTGCACGCCCTCGCGCGGCGGCTGCTCGCACTGGCCGAGTCGGGCCTGCCCGCGATGTACCTGGCCGGGGAGGAGACCTTCGTGTTCACCCGGGTGGGCAGGGTGTCGCCCGACGGCTCCCGCGGGCTGGAGCAGCGGGGGACCAGCACCCGGTACGCGGCGATCACCGCGCTCGGGGCCCGGTTCCTGCCCGAGGAGCGCCAGCGCGCCCTCTTCGGCGGGCGCACCGCCGAGGAGTTCACGGGACTGCTCGTGCAGCGGCTGCCCGGGGTGGTCAACCTCGGCGACGCCGCGCTCATCGCCTGGGCGGCCGCCGAGACCGGCCACGCCAAGCTGGCCGACGCCCTGGACCGGGTGGCCGCGCTGGACGTGCCGGGACGGCCGCAGTACACGGTCGAGGCGGCCTGGGTGCTCTCCGCCCTCGCGGCCGCCCGCGCCGCGGTGGACGTGGAGGACCGGATTCCGGCCGCCCGCGACCGCCTGC
Source organism: Streptomyces sp. NPDC053432 (assembly GCF_055585365.1). Lineage (NCBI taxonomy): Bacteria > Bacillati > Actinomycetota > Actinomycetes > Kitasatosporales > Streptomycetaceae > Streptomyces > Streptomyces sp. NPDC053432. The sequence goes on along the minus strand of NZ_JBVJKF010000001.1, from coordinate 632,712 downwards.
TCGCGGCCAGGGCCGCGGACAGCCCGCTCTTCCCGCACGCCACCGCGCCGGGGCTGGTGCCCGGCTACCGGTCCCACGTGGCCTGCTTCGCCGACCAGACGTATCCGCTCCAGGCCCTGGCCCGGCTGCACGCGAGCGACGGGGACGGCGAGGCCCTCGCCGCCGCCGACGCCTGCGCCGCCCGCATCTGCGCCCTGCAGGGCGACGGCGGGCAGTGGTGGTGGCACTACGACGCCCGGCACGGCACGGTCGTCGAGGGCTACCCCGTCTACAGCGTCCACCAGCACGCGATGGCCCCGACCGCCCTCTTCGACCTGGCCGAGGCGGGCGGGACGGACTTCGGCGCGGAGATCCGCCGCGGGCTGCGCTGGATGACGGAGGTCCCCGAGATCGCGGGACCCGCCGGCACCCCGCGCGAGCCGATGATCCGCGAGGAGCTCGGCGTCACCTGGCGCAAGGTCTACCGCGGAGACCCGAAGAAGGCGGTCCGGGCCGCCCGCGGACTGACCACCCGGGTCGCCCCGCGCATCCGGCTCGCACCCCTGGACGGGCTCTTCCGGCCACTCGCGGTGGACCGCGAGTGCCGTCCGTACGAGTTCGGCTGGATGCTGTTCGCTTGGCTCGGGGGGCCCAGATGACCGGACGACAGTTCCTGTTCGGGGTCGGAGTCGACCCCCTGACCATGGACGAGACCGTCCAGCGCTGTCTGGACGCCGTGCGGCGCGGCGAGCAGATCGAGATCGGCATGGTCAACGCCGCGAAGCTCGTCAACATGCGGCGCGACCCCCTCCTCGCCGAGGCCGTGTCCGGCTGCGACCTCGTCCTGGCCGACGGCCAGGCCGTGGTCTGGGCCGGCCGGGTCCTGGGCGTCCGGCTGCCCGAACGGGTCGCGGGCATCGACCTGTTCATGCGGCTGCTCGCCGCGGCCGAGGTGGCGGACATCCCCGTCTACCTGCTCGGGGCCAGGCAGGACGTGCTGGAGCGGATGCTCCGGCAGATCGCCGAGCGGTTCCCGAAGCTGTACGTCGCCGGCAGCCGCAACGGCTACTTCGACGACTCCGACCAGGAGTCGATCGCCGACGCCGTCGCCGGCAGCCGTGCCGGGCTGCTGTTCCTCGGCATGACGTCGCCCAAGAAGGAGATCTTCACCGCCGGATACGGAAAGCGCACCGGCGCCCACGTCGTGCACGGCGTCGGCGGCTCCTTCGACATCCTCGCCGGCATCACCAAGCGGGCCCCGCTGGTCTGGCAGCGGATGGGGCTCGAATGGTTCTACCGCACCCTCCAGGAGCCCCGCCGGCTCGCCAAGCGCTACTTCACCACCAACGCCGCCTTCCTCGCCATGACGGCCCGGGAACTCGTCCGCCGCACACCGCCTGCCGGCCTTGCGAACAGGAGTCACTGATGCGCGTCGTCGTCGTGGGACAGGGATACGTCGGTCTCCCGCTCGCCATCCGGGCCGCCGAGGTCGGCCACCAGGTGATCGGTTACGACGTGGACTCCCGGCGGGTCAAGAGCCTCGCCGCCGGTGAGTCCTTCGTGGAGGACGTCACCTCCGAACGGATCGCCCGCGCACTGGAGCGCGGCACCTACCGCCCCAGCGAACTCGCCCGGGACTGCGGCGGTTTCGACGTCGCCGTCGTCACCGTCCCCACCCCCCTCCGGGAAGGCACGCCCGACCTGCGCTACATCGAGGAGTCGGCCCGCACGCTGGCCCGCTTCCTGCGCCCGGGCGCCACGGTCGTCCTGGAGTCCACCACCTATCCGGGCACCACCGAGGAGCTGTTCGCCCCGATCCTGGAGGACGGCTCCGGGCTCGCCGCGGGCGCCGACTTCCACCTCGGCTACAGCCCCGAACGCATCGACCCCGGCAACACCGTCTGGGGCTTCCAGCAGACCCCCAAGGTGGTCTCGGGCGTCGACGCGGCCTCGCTCAAGGCCGTCGAGGCCTTCTACGGGGAACTCGTCGACACCACCGTGCCGGTGAGCTCCCCCAAGGAGGCCGAGCTGGCCAAACTGCTGGAGAACACCTTCCGGCACGTCAACATCGCCCTGGTCAACGAGATCGCGATGTTCGCCCGGCACCTCGACATCGATGTGTGGCAGGCCATCGAAGCGGCCTCCAGCAAGCCCTTCGGCTTCATGAAGTTCACCCCCGGCCCGGGCGTCGGCGGCCACTGCCTGCCCATCGACCCCTCGTACCTGTCCTGGCGGGTCCAGCGCGAACTCGGCCAGAACTTCCGGTTCGTCGAACTCGCCAACGACATCAACAGCCACATGCCCGAATACGTGGCACGGCGCGTCATCGACGCCCTCAACACCAAACGCCGGTCCGTCAACGGCTCCCGGGTCCTGCTGCTCGGCCTCGCCTACAAGAAGAACACCGGCGACGCCCGCGAATCGCCCGCGGTGCGGATCTCCCAGCTCCTCGTCGACATGGGCGCCAAGGTGCGGGCCGCCGACCCGCACGTGGTCGAGAGCATCGCGGTGGACGCGCGGCTGGTCCGCGTCGAACCCACCCGCAAGGAGATCGCCAACGCCGACGTCGTCGTCCTGCTCACCGACCACGACTCCTTCGACTACAAGCTGATCGGCGAGCACGCCTCGTACGTACTGGACTGCCGCAACCGGCTGTCGGGACCCAACGTGGAGGTGCTCTGAGCCGTGGGCAGCCCGAAGCGGATCATCTGCGTCGCCGGAGCGCGACCCAACTACATGAAGATCAAACCGGTGATGGACGCACTGGAGCGCCGCGGCGCCGAGGTGATCCTGGTCCACACCGGCCAGCACTACGACGAGTCCATGAACGACGTCTTCTTCCGCGACCTCGGCATCCGCCGGCCCGACCGGTACCTCGGCGCCGGATCCGGCACCCACGCCGAGCAGACCGGCCGGGTGATGGCCGCGTTCGAACCGCTGGTGGACGAACTCGCCCCGGACGCCGTGGTGGTGGTCGGCGACATCAACTCCACGCTGGCCTGCGCCCTGGTGACGGCGAAGGCCGGCCCGCTCCTGGCCCACGTGGAAGCGGGCCTGCGCAGCCGCGACTGGTCCATGCCCGAGGAGGTCAACCGGGTCGCCACCGACCGGCTCAGCGACTACCTGCTGGCCCCCTCGCCCGACGCCGCCGCCAACCTACGGGCCGAGGGCTACCGGGAGGACCAGATCCACGTCGTCGGCAACGTCATGATCGACACCCTCCTCGCCAACCTGGAGCGGGCCCGGCGCTCGGACGTACTCGACCGCCACGGCCTGACCCGGGGCGGATACGGCCTCGTCACCCTGCACCGGCCGGCCAACGTCGACGACCCCGCGGCCCTGGCGGGCCTGCTCAAGGCCCTGGGCGAGATCGCGGACCGCTGCCCGCTGCTGCTGCCCGTGCACCCGAGGGCCGCCGAGCGGCTGGCCGAACTGGGCGTACCCGGCGGCATCACGCTCGTACCGGCTGCCGGATACCTCGACTTCATCGCCCTGCAGGACGCCGCCCGCCTGGTGCTCACCGACTCCGGAGGCGTCCAGGAGGAGACCACCGCGCTGGGTGTGCCCTGCGTGACCCTGCGGGAGAACACCGAGCGCCCCGTCACGGTCGAGCAGGGGACCAACGTCCTCGCGGGCACGGACCCCGGACGCGTCGTGGCCACCGTGAACCGGGTACTCGACGATCCGCCCGCGCCCCGCTGCCCCGAGCTCTGGGACGGCCGGGCGAGCGAGCGCATCGCCGAGGTCCTGCTGGAGGGCGGGAGCCGGCACACCCGGCCCCGGCCCACCGACCTCGTCCCGCAGTAGACACGCAGTTCAGAGAAGGGGAAGACCTTGGATCTCGCCGAAATCTGGCGGGTCATGCGCAGGCGCTGGTACGTACTGATACCCGGGCTGGTGATCACGGCGGCGCTGGCGGCCGCCGTGCACCTCCTCGTCCCCGTGGAGTACCAGTCGCAGAGCACGGTGACCCTGCTGAACTCCAAGAAGGCCACGGAGGCCTTCGACGGCAACCCCTTCCTGAGCACCCAGACCTCGCTCACCGGTATGGCCGACGGCCTGGCGCGGAACCTGAACTCCGACGGGGCCGTCGCCGACCTGAAGGCCATGGGCCTCACCGGCAAGCACGAGGCGAAGATCGCCGACAACGCCCTCGGCCCCTTCATGTGGCTGACCGTCACCGGAACCGACCGGGCGGCCGTCCTCAAGTCGGACCAGATCCTCACCGCCTACGCCCAGAAGCGGCTGGACGAGTTCCAGGCCCAGCAGACGGTGCGGCCCGAGGCCATGATCAGGATGGCCACGATCGTGCCGCCCCAGGAGCCGGAGCCCCAGACCAAGTCCCGGATCCAGTTCCTCGTCATGGCGTGCGCGCTGGGCTTCGTACTCAGCCTGGTCGCCACCTTCTTCGTGGAGGCCCGCAAGCGGCGCGGCCCCGGCAGGCACCGCCCCGATCCCGGCGAGGACCAGGGGGACGGGCCGGAGGCGCAGGCCCCCGAGCCGCAGGAGCTCCCGGCCGCCCCCGCCTCCCGGAGCGAGGAACCGGCCGTGGAACGGACGCTCGGCATCCGGCGGCCGCCCTCCTGGGCGCGGTCCGGCCAGGACGGGCCGGCGGCCGCGCGGCCCGCGGCGCCGACGCCCGCCATGGCCGCGCCGACCACCGCCGAGCCGCTCGACGAGGAGCCGACCCATGGACACCGTCCGCACACCGGACAGTGAGACCGGTGCGCCGGGCGGAGCCCCCGTCCAGCCGCCGCCCGCAGCCGCCGTCGCGCCCTCCCTCGGCCGGAAGGTCCGTTCGGCCGCCCGGTGGAGCCTGATCAACACCCTGGTCCTGCGCCTGGGCAACTTCGCGACCGGCATCGTGCTGGCACGCTTCGCGCTGGGCCCCGCGGAATGGGGCGTGTACGGCGTCGCGCAGACCGTGCTGCTGGTCCTGCTGTCCGCGAACGAGCTGGGCGTGAGCCTGGCCATCGTGCGCTGGGAGGGGGACCCGCGGCGGTTCGCGCCGACCGTCCTCACCCTCAGCACCCTCTCCAGCGGCGTGCTGTACGTGGCGCTGTTCGCGGCCGCGCCGACGGTGGCGGGCCTGCTCGGCTCGCCGGACGCCGTTGGCGTCCTGCGGGTGATGTGCCTGTGCGTGCTGATCGGCGGGGTGGCCGCGGTGCCCGGCCAGTTCCTCACCCGTGAGTTCGCCCAGGGCAAGCGGATGGTCATCGACGGACTCAACTTCGTGGTCAGCACCTCGGTGACGCTGCTGCTGGCCTTCGCGGGCCGGGGCGCGATGAGCTTCGCCTGGGGGGCCGTGGCGGGGAACACCGTGACGCTGATCGGCTGCTGCCTGGCCGCACCGGGCACCCTGAAGTACGGCTGGGACCGCGGGCAGGCCCGGGAGCTCCTGAGGTTCGGGCTTCCGCTGGCGGGGGCGAGCCTGCTGGCCCTCGCGGTGGTCAACGTCGACACCATGCTGGTCGGCGCGACGGTGGGCAACGTGGCCCTCGGCTTCTACGTCCTCGCCTTCAACATCTCCGGCTGGCCCGTGCGGATCATCTCCGAGGCCGCCCGGAGGGTCGCCTTCGCCGGCTTCTCCCGCCTGGCCGAGTCGCCGCAGGCGCTCGCCCAGGGCTTCAGCCGCGCCCTGGGCGTGGTGATCACCGGCACCGTCCCGCTGTGCGTCCTGCTGGCCGGCTTCGCGGCGCCGGCCATCGAGCTGATCTACGGGAGCCAGTGGACCGCCGCCGCGCCGGCCCTCCCCTGGCTGATGGCCCTCGGCCTGATCCGCATCGGCAGCGAACTCGCCTACGACTGCCTGATCGCGGTCGGGCAGCGCCGGTCGCTCTTCCTGGTGCAGGGCCTGTGGCTGCTGGCCCTGGTCCCGGTGCTCCTCGCCGGCGCCCGGCTGAACGGCATCGTCGGAGCCTCCCAGGCCCATGTCCTGGTCGCCGGCGGCCTGGTGGTGCCCGTGTTCCTGTACGCCCTCAGCCGCGGCGGCATCGGCGTCGGCTGGGTCGCGAAGGCGTGCGCGTGGCCCTTCCTCGGCGGCGCCGTGATGGCCGCGACCATCCTGGGCGTGGAGCGCCTGCTCGGCGACGGCCCCCTCGCGCTCGCGGCAGCCGGCACGCTCGCCCTGGCCGGCTACACGCTGTGCGTACTGGCCGGCCGCGGCTTCCTGCGCGGCACCGACAGCGGCGACAGGCCCCGCGGCTTCCTGCGCGGCGGCCGGTCCCGCGGCGGCCGATCCCGTGGCGACCGGCCGCACGGTGACGGCCCCCGCCACGGCCCCCGCCACGGCCGGCGCCGTTCGTCCGCACCGGCCCGCCCCACCCGACCGGACACGAGGTGAACCCGATGCCACGGCGCATCAGCCGACACCCGCTCGCGGGACTGCTCCTCCTGACCCTCCTTGCGGTCACGGGCGTCGCCTGCTCCGGACCGGACCGGTCCGCGCTGCCGGACTGCCCCGACTCCGCCCGCACCTGCCCCGCGAGCGGCTCCCCGGCGTCACCGGGCTCCGCCGCGCCCTCCGCGGGCGGCCCGGCGACGGGCAGCCCGGCCGCCTCCCCCGCCCCTCCGGCGAAGCCCACCGCGACGGCGGCCGCCACAAGCCCCCCCGGCGCACCCGCCGCCAAGGCCGCCTGCGCCTCCTTCAGCGCCTGCGGCTTCCCCGACGCCTCCACCACCGGTCCGCGGATCCCGCTCACGCCCCACAAGACCGGCTACCTGGCCGTCCGCGAGAACGGGCTCGTCATCCGGGGCTGGGACATCACCGGCTCGCTGGACATCTACGCCAACGACGTCACGATCATCGACTCCAAGATCACTTCGGACAGCTGGTGGGGCATCAACCTGCGGCCCGGCTTCAGCGGCCTGCGGGTCCTGCACTCCACCATCACGGCGGTGCCGGGCAAGGGCCCGGACAACGGCGGCGTGGACTACGCGGTGTCGAACATGGGGGGCAGCTCCATCGAGGTCGGCTGGTGCGACGTCTCGGTGTTCGGCGACGCCCTGTCCATGGGGCAGGGCAACCTGCACGACAACTACGTCCACGACATCGTCCCGTTCGTCAACCTCGGCGGCGAGTGGCAGCACACCAACGCGGTGATCAGCGGCGGCGGCAACACCGGGGAGCTGATCATCCGCCACAACACCCTGCTGAACCCGACCGGCCTCAAGGAGGGCGCCTCGGGCAGCATCGGCCTCTTCGCGGACACCGGCGTGGTCCGCAACGTCACCGTCGACAACAACTGGATCGCCGGCGGCGCCTACGCCCTCTACGGCGGCAGCACCGGCGCCACCGGCATCAAGGTCACCGACAACGTCTTCTCGACGGAGTACCACCCGGCCGCCGGCGGATACGGCGTGGTCGCCCACTGGAACCACAGCGGCCCCGGCAACGTGTGGCGGAACAACCGGATGTCCGACGGCCGCCCGATCGAACCCGAGCCGGCCCCGTGAGCGGCCTCGTGCGCGGCCTCGCGCGGGCGCCCTGGACGCTGCTCAAGGCGATGTTCGGCTGGCTGGTCCTCTTCGAGACCAGGAACAAGGTCCTGCTGGCCCCCGGCGCACTGCGCCTGCGGCGCACCGAGGACGCCGAGACCCGGCGGCTGGCCCGCGTCCTGGCCGCACCGCCCTCGGCGCTGGTCGCCACCGTCATCGCCACCCACCGGCGCCCCGAGCAGCTGCGAGCCGCCGTGCGCTCGGCCCTGGACCAGACCGTCCGGGACCAGGTCGTGATCGTGGTCGACGACGGCGCCGGACTCCCGGAACTTCCCGAGGACCCACGGCTGTTCGCCGTCTCCCTCGCCCGCAACACCGGTGTCGCGGGCGTCGTGCGCAACGTGGGCATCCGCCTCACCCGCTCGCGGTACGTGGCCTTCCTGGACGACGACAACCTGTGGGAACCCGACCACCTGGAACGGGCCCTGGCGGCCCTGGAGCCCGCCGGAGGCCCCGACGCCGTCTACACGGCGCTGCGCCGGGTCCTGCCCGACGGCAGCGAGCAGGACGTCCTGTCCGTGCCCTGGGACCGGCGCCGCGCCGCCCGCGAGGCCTTCCTGGACACCAACGCCTTCGTCGCCCGCCGCAACCGCTCCCTGCACTTCAGCCGACTGCGCCGGACCCCGGAGGTGCTGCCCCGGGAGGACTGGGAGCTGATCCGCCGGTACGGCCGCCGGCACCGGGTGCGCCACCTGCCGCACCCCACCGTCCGCTACCTCATGAACCCGGCGAGCTTCTACACCCGATGGCAGCAGTCCAGTTGAAGCCCGCCTCTCTTCCGCTCCGACCACAGGTGGTTGATCCGATGCCCCGATCCCGGGCCCTCCGAAACAAGTTCGTCGACGCACCCGGCTCCCTGGGCGAACGACTGCGCATCGCCCGCTGGGAGCGTTTCCGGCGCTGCTTCCCCGGCATCGAGAACATGCGCGTCGTGGACCTGGGCGGAACGGCCGAGATGTGGCTGCGCGCACCCGTGCGCGCCAAGCACGTCCACCTGATCAACCTGGAGGAACACCCCGCCGAACTTCCCGACTGGATCACCGCGGAGACCGCCGACGTCACCGACCCCGCCGTAGCCGCCGAACTGAGCGGGCACGGCGGCTACGACCTGGTGTTCTCCAACTCGACCATCGAGCACGTGGGCGGCCACAGCCAGCGCCGCCGGTTCGTCGCCGCCGTCGAGCGACTGGCGCCGCTGCACTGGATCCAGACGCCCTACCGCTACTTCCCGGTCGAACCACACTTCGTCGCGCCCGGATTCCAGTTCCTGCCGCTGGCCGCCAGGACCCGGCTGGTACGGCACTGGCCGCTGGTCCACAGCCGTCCCGACAGCCCGGAGTCGGCGATGAACGCCGTGGTCAACATCGAGCTGCTGGGCCGCACCGAAATGAGCTACCTGTTTCCCCGGTCGGTGCTCCTCAGCGAGCGGGTGCTCGGGGTCACGAAGTCGCTGACCGCCGTACGAACGGAGCGCGCATGCTGAACAACCTGATCAACCGGCACGACGCGGACCGGCTGCTGCGCAAGGTGCGCCGGCTGGAACTCGACCCTGTCCTGGCCAAGCTGCGGGTGCGCGGCGGCGCGCGCGTGGTCCAGCACTGGTCCCAGGTCGACCCGTCGCTGACCGAGTGGTGGGCGATCCCGGCGGTCATCAAGCGCTGGAACCTGCTGATGACCGGGGACGCGGAGACCTCGTTCCCCCAGTACGTGGCCGCCGAGCACTTCGCGCCGCGCACCGACCTGCGCGGCCTCTCCCTCGGGTGCGGCACCGGCGGGAACGAACTGCTGTGGGCGAGGACCGGCGCGTTCGGCCTCCTGGAGGGCGTGGACGTGGCGCAGCAGCGGATCGACTTCGCCACCCGGACCGCCGCCGAGGAGGGCCTCGCCGACGTGCTGCGCTTCCGGGTCACCGACGTCAACCGGATGACCAGCGACGGGGAGCGCTTCGACGTGCTGCTGGGCCTGCAGTCCCTCCACCACTTCGACAACCTCGGCGAGACCCTCCCGAGGCTGTCCCGGCTGATCGAGCCCGGCGGGACGTTCGTGATCGACGAGTTCGTCGGCCCCACCCGCTTCCAGTGGACCGACGCCCAGCTGGACGCGGCGAACGCGCTGCTGGCCCGGCTCCCCGAGGAGCGGCGGCGCCTGGCCGACGGCCGGATCAAGCACCGCGTCGTACGCCCCAGCAGGCTGTCGATGGTGCTGGACGACCCGTCGGAGGCCGTCGACGCGGCCGCGCTGCTGCCGGGCCTGCGCCGCCACTTCGAAGTCGTCGAGGAACGGCCGTACGGGGGCACGGTGCTGCACATCGCGTTCTCGGGCATCGCGCACAACTTCCGGGACCAGCAGCCGCAGACGCTGGACCTGCTGGAGGAGTGCTTCGCCGCGGAGGACGCGGCGCTCCCGGAAGTCGGGCACGACTTCATCGCCATGGTCTGCCGCCCCCGCGGCGGCTGACCACCGGCGGTCAGGGCCCCGGCGTCGCGCGCAGGGCGCCCGGCCGGACGAGTGCGGCCGCGGCCGCACGCGCCGCCGGGCGCCCGAGCGCGGCCCGGGAGGTCTCCCGCAGCAGGACCGCGGCCCGGAAGGCCGCCGTCGCCACCGGGCCGTGCCGGCGCTCGTAGAGCCGTACCCGGTTCAGCGTCAGCAGGGTCCACAGGCGCGGTGAGACCTGCGAGTCCCCGCCGAGGTGGATGGCCGAGGCCGCCGGCTCCAGCCGGGTCACGAAACCGCGGTCCCGGGCCCGCAGGCAGTACTCCGTCTCCTCGGAATAGAGGAAGAACGACTCGTCCCACGGGCCGCAGGCGGCGATGCAGTCCGCGGAGAGGGCCATCAGCGCCCCCGTCGCCCAGTCCGCGCGCGTCGCCCGCTCGTACGCGGCGGAGTCGGTGACCAGCTCGCTCAGGCGGGGGAAGCGCCCCGCCCGGCGGTTGCCGATGACGGCCTCCCCGAGTGCGCGGGTCACGCTCGACTCACGGCGCAGCGAGTGCACGAGGGTGCGGCCGTCCTCCTCGTACAGCAGCGGCACGCTGATCCCGACCCGGTCCCCGTCGCCCGCGGGCGCGCCCAGCCCGTCCACGAGCAGCTTGGCGCAGCCCGGCCGCATCCGGATGTCCGGATTGCAGACGAGCGCCGCCCCGAGCCCGTCCTCCCCGTCGGCGGCGGCACCGAGGGCCGCGTTCACCCCGGCCGCGTACCCGGCGTTGCGCCCGGTCTGCACGACCGTCGCGTCCGGGGCCAGGGAGCGGATCACCTCCACGGTGTCGTCGGCCGAATCGTTGTCGGCGACGACGAGCCGCCAGTCGAGCCCCGTCATGGCCTCCGGCAGGGAGGAGAGGAACTCCGGGAGCACCGCGGCACTGTTCCAGGTGACGACGACGACCGCTACGGGACCGGAACCGCCGGCCGCGCGGCGGGGGGCTGGGCTGTCGAACCGCATGAGGACTCCAGGGTCGGTGGCTGCGGCGCCGCGCGCCGGATGAAGCCGAGGTAACTGCCCCCCGCGGCGATCGTCAGGAAGAACATCCCCGCGAACATCGGGAAGCTGAGGGCGTCGAAGGTGGCGCTGCTGACCAGGGCGACGAGGGCGGAGGCGAAGAACGCCTGCCCCAGCTCCCGGTCGGACTCGTCACGGGCGAGCCGGCGGATGGCGCCGCCCTGGTGGATCCCGGTCAGGAACAGGGCCAGGAGGGCGGCCAGCCCGAGGAAGCCCATCTCGGCGAGCGTCAGCATGTACTGGTTGTCGGTGAAGAAGTAGAGCTCCGGGATGAAGGTCCCCAGCCCCTGCCCGAACAGCGGCCGCCCCTCCAGATAGGGCACGATCGCGCTGTACTTGACCGTACGGGCCTGCGTGCTGCTGTCGGAGTTGGCCAGGAAGGACCCGAACAGGGTGGTGATGGTCCCGATCAGGCCGGGGACGATGACCTTGAAGCAGGCCACCGAACCCAGCAGCAGGCCGATCGCGGTCCACCGCCGCTGCGGCTTCCACCGCGGCACCATCACCAGCACCACGATGAACGCACCGATGATCGACGTCCGCGACACCGTCAGCGGCAGCGAGCCGCCCACCAGCACCACCGGCAGCCAGCGCCGCCACCACTTCAGATGCGCCCGCACCGGATCGAAGGCCTGCTGGATGGCGAACGGCAGCAGCAGCGCGAGCATCCCGCCGAACTCCAGCGGATGCGCCGTCGTGGAGCGCGGCCGGGTGAAGGCGCCGCGGTCCATGGCGGCGAGCTGCGGGACGCTCGAAGAGAGGCCGGGGATGGTGATCTGGTCGGCGATGTTCGTGGCGGCGAAGAAGTCGTAGTAGCCGATGGCGGCCACCACCGACGCCATCACCACGGCCCGGCGCAGCAGCGTGTCGAGCCGCGCCCGGTCCTGGACCGCCGCGGAGACCAGCACCACCAGGGACACCCACACCAGCAGCCCGATCAGCCCGCGGTCCGCCCCGAGGAGCTCCTTGCGCGAGGCGCCCCGGGTCGCGTTCGACAGGTAGGCGGCCAGCACCGCGACCGCCAGCAGGCACATCACCACCCGGGGCAGCCGGGTCCCCGGAGCGGGCCGGATCCGGCCGGTCATCCACGCCGCCAGGTACCAGAACAGGCCCAGCAGCGCGAACACGTTGGCCGGTGTGCCCACACCGCCCATCCCCGGCAGCGTCATGTTCGAGGGGATGAAGAAGGCCAGCACCAGATAGCCGGTGAGCAGCGTGACCGCGTCCAGCTGACGGCCCCGCGCCCGCCTGCGGGCACGCCACGCGCGCACCGTGCCGCCGGACCCGGCCGCGCGCCTGCGGCGCACCGCCACCACCACGGTCTCGGTCAGGAAGGACAGCGCGAACCCGGCCGTGGTGCAGACGATGAGGACGCTGAGCACCTGCTGGTAGCGCGTCTTGAGCTGGGGACGCGGTATCTGCGGCTGCACCACCAGCGTGGTCTGCGCGAAGTACGCGGGCGCGACCTTCGCCGCCGTCTGGAGCGCGGCCAGCTGCTCCCCGGCGAACTCGGTGAGGATCTTCGTCTCCCGCAGGACCTTCTCCCGGTCGGTGCCGGTGACGGACAGCGTGAGCATCGGACCCGAGGCGTTCACGGCGAAGGAGACCGTGTACGGGTCCGTCACCCCGAGACCCCGCAGGTCCCGCGCCGCGTCCGCCCCCGACAGGGACCTGATCAGCACGTCCGCGGTCACGACCAGCGTCCCGCCCGCGTTGGCGATGGGATTGCCGAACGCGGGTGCCAGCTCGGACACCGCCTTGGAATCGGTCAGCGTCACCGAACTCTGCGACTGGTAGGACACCGGCACCGACCGGTACAGGTGGCCGGCCGCGAGCAGCCCGATCAGTGCCATCGGCACCATCACGTACCAGCGGCGCCGGAGCACCGCGAGGATTTCACCGATGGTCACGAACACCCCTGGGAGCTACCGGATTTGATGGCGCGCCGACACGTGTCCTGACAGGATCGATCACGACGTGGGGAACGGAAGGAATCGTGTGTCGCCTGGTGAGCTGGTCCGAGCGCTGCTCCGGCGCTGGTACGTCCTGGTCGTGGCGCTGGCGCTGGCGGCCGCGGGAGCCCTCCAGGTGCTGCGCCCCAGCCCGACCTACCTGAGCTCGGCGATCGTCGTACTGAAACCACCGATGACCGGCACCCAGCCGAACCAGCTCGTCAACCTGCAGCCGCCGCTCGCCGCCGTCTCCTACGCGGCCGTGCGGCAGCTGGAGTCGAGCGCCGGAACCGAGGAACTGCGTGCGGCGGGGGTCGAGGGAACCTACCGGCTGATCCCGCGCAACAGCGGCACCAGCGTCACTCCGCGCTACCTGATCCCCAGCCTGCAGATCCAGGCGGAGAAGCCGGCGCCGGCCGCCGCGGACGCGACCGTCAAGAAGATCATCGAGGTCTACTCGAAGCACCTGACGGACCTGCAGACCGCGCAGGGCATACCCGAGGGGGCACGGATGAGCATCACCCTCCTGGTGCCGCCGAACTCCGTGGCCCAGAGCGGGACCAGGAGCCGCGGCCTGGCCGGCCTGGCGCTGCTGGCCCTGGTGACCGGAGTACCGGCGGCCCTGTGGACCGACCAGCTGCTCGCCCGCCGTTCCCGACGGGCGAGCAGCTGACTGGAACAGACGGCGCATCAGATTCCTCGGCGCTTCCAGGAACGCCACCACAGCCACTCGCGCCCCCGGTCGGCGACGGCCGACAGCACGAGCGGCTGGAGGTACGGCATCACCCGCGCCCCGATCCGGCGGCGCAGCCGCAGCGCCCGGTACTCGCCGAGCCCGGTGTAGCCGCCGGGCAGGCACTCGGCGGCGAACGCCACCAGCTCGTCCACCGGTACGACCCCGGTGCGCCCCCGGTCGTACGCCCGGTAGGCGCGCCGCAGCGCGTACCGGGCGAGCCGGGTGCGCGCCGCCCGTGACAGCCGTTCGGCGTCCGGCAGCAGCCCGCCGCACTTCTCCAGCACCGAGTCGAAGGCGACGAGGCGCTGGCGGAGGTCGTCGAGCTGGCCGCCGAAGTCCGTGGTGGACATGTTGTCGCCGTGGACGCGGTAGAACGCCTGGTCGGCGCCGCTGACGTAGCCGACGTCGGCGTGGGCGGCGAGCCGCATCCACATCTCGATGTCACCGGCGTGCGGGAGCTCCGGGTCGTAGCCCCCGACCTTGCGCTGGAGACTCGTGCGTACCACCACCTCGGGCGAGGTGATGCACCCCGTACCCTCCCGGAAGCGGCGCTCCAGCCACCAGTGGCCCGGGTAGACCACCGACCCGGTGGACCGGGTGCGGGCGGCGGGAAGCGGGCCGCCGTGCCGGAACCGCAACGGCCTGCCGTAGGCGAAGCCCGCCTCCGGGTGCGCGTCGAGCAGGGCGGCGGCGCGCACCAGCGCCCCGGGGACCAGCCGGTCGTCCGCCGAGAGCAGGGCGACGTAGTCCCCGTCGGCCCACTCCAGCAGTCCCTCGTTGTAGGTGGCGATGTGGCCCCGGTTCCGCTCGTGGACCCGCACCTCGATCCGCGGGTCCTTCGCCGCCAGGGCTCGTGCCACCTCCGCCGAGTCGTCGGGCGAGGCGTCGTCGATGATGAGCACCCGGACGTCGACGCCCTCCTGTTCGTCCAGGACGCTCTTGACGCAGTCGGCCAGGAAATGGCCGTACTTGTAGCAGGGGATCACCACGCTGACCGTGCTCACTGGCCGGACACCTCCGAGGTGGAGGCGGGGTCGGCGAGCGCTGCGGGCGGGGTGGTGGTGAAGACCGGGCCGACCCAGTAGTTCACCGAGCCGAACGTGCTGGTCGGGAAGGCGGAGGAGGCGCCGTACTTGTACAGGCCGTTGGCCCCGCCCGAGCCGTCGGCCGGGGCGACCAGCGGGTAGGAGCGGTGCGCCGCCGTGAAGTAGCCGCCGTCCACGGAGTAGTTGCCGTTCGGCGCGTGGTAGGAGGCCACGTACGAGGTCCCCGCGGTGATGGGCACCGGGGTGGCGAACTTGAGCTGCTGCCAGCCGGTCAGCGTCTCGCTGCCGAAGGTGCCGGTGGCCAGCAGCGTGCCGTTGGCGGACCAGAGGCTGCCCGTGTGGGTGCCGGTGTTGTTCGGGCCCTTGTAGAAGGTGACGCCGGTGATGTAGCCGTCCACCGCCGACTGGAAGCGGGTGCCCAGCTCCACCGAGTTGGTGTCGTCACCCACGTTGGCGGTGCTCGGAGTCGTCGTGCCGGTCCACAGCGTGCACGGGCAGTTGACCGCCGGCGGTGTTGTGCTGGTGGTGAAGTTCCACGTCACCGGCGCCGCCATGGCGTTGCCCCACAGGTCGGAGGCCTGCACGGACGCCGTGTAGGTGGTACTGAGCGCGAGCTCGCCCGCCGGCGTGAAGGTGGCGCTGTTCGACGCCGGCAGCGTCTTGGTGCCCGGCACCGCGTTGCCCCCCGAGTCCTTCAGCGTGAACACCAGCGTGTCCGCGTCGATGGCCCCGCTGAAGGTCGCCGACACCGACGCCGTGATCGCCGTGCCCGTCGCCGCGGACTGCGGCGAGATGCCGGTGACGCTGGGCGGCGTGGTACTGGCCGTGGCCGTGTCCAGGACCGCGTCCACCCAGTAGTTGCTGCCCGAGGACGCGTTGTTCGGGAAGCCGCCCGTGGCGCTGTAGCGGTAGACGCCGTTGCCGCCGTCGGTGCCGCTCTTCAGCGCGGTGAACGGGGCCAGACCGGCGTCGGACGAGGCGAAGGTGGTGTCGTGGGAATAGCCGCCGTGGGGTGCGAAGTAGGAGGCGATGTAGGTGGTGTTGGGCTTGATCGGCACCGGGGAGGAGAAGTTCAGCTGCTGCCAGCCGGACGCCGTCTCGTTGGTGAAGGTACCGGTGGCCAGGCGTTGGCCGGTGCTGCTCCACAGGCTGCCGGTGTGGGTGCCGGTGTTGGCGGGGGACTTGTAGAAGCGGACGCCGGTGATGGAACCGGGCACCGACGAGCGGATCTTCACGCCGAGCTCGACCGCACCGCCGTCACCGGCGTTGACCGTGCCCGGCACGGTCGCGGCCGGCCAGACGGTGCAGGGACACTGCTGCGGACCGACGGTCAGCGGCACCGTGGTGGTGGCGCCCATGTTCACGCTGTCGTCGACCGCGCGGACCTTGATCTGGGCCGCGCCGGGGACGGTGGGGGTCCACGTGTACGTCCACGAGCCGAGGCCCGTGGTCGCCTTCCAGGTGGTCCCGCCGTCGGTGGAGACCTCCACGCGGGCCACCACCCCGCCGCCGGTGTCACTCGCCGTGCCCTTGATCGTCACGGGCCTGAGGGCCGGCACGGTGGCGTTCACCGCCGGGCTGGTCACCGTGACGGAGGGGCCGGCGGTGTCCGTCGAGGCCGTCGCGGCGACCAGGTTGCTCTGCAGGGACTTCGGCTGGACGCCCATGTCGGCGAAGAGGTTCACCGTGGCCTGCTGCATCCGCTTGTCCTCGGTGACCACCGCATCGTCCGGATTTCCCGTGGGCATGTTCGTCAGGCCCCAGGACCACTGCACCGTGCCCGCCCCGAACACCAGGGCGTGCGAGGTCTGGTCGCGGAAGGCGAGCAGGCTGTGCGTCGCGGTGCCGTTGCCGTAGGTGTTGCCGTAGTCGAGCCGGAGCTTGCCGTCGGTGATGTCCACCGTGGTCGACGACATCGCGATCTGCCCGGGCGGCCGGTAGCCGTCCTCCACGTCGCTGTCCCATTCGTAGCCGAGGGTGCCGACCGGGAACGTGGCGGTCTGGGAGGGGGTCAGGGCCGCGACGGTGGTGTTGCGCCACAGCCGCATCCTGGCGAACGAGCCCGGCACGGTGATCGCGTCGGCGCGGTAGCCGTTCACGCTGAACAGCGAGCCCGTCAGCTGGTTCTGCGGCTGGTAGGTCCGCCCGTTGGTGCCGCTCGCCGGGTCCATCCAGGTGCCCGTCCAGATCCCGCTCGGGTCGGGCACGCCGTTCGGAACCGGGAAGGACAGCTTGGTCTCCTTGTAGCAGACCAGCGTCCGGTTGGCGGTGTTCGCGCCGTCGATGCTCGGGGCGAGACGGGTCTTCCAGAAGACCTCGTTGCCGCTGAAGTACGTCTGGTTGACCCCGGCCCGGCGCGCGTTCAGCGCGTTGGTGAACTGGTCCTGGGTCCAGTACTCGTCGTGTCCCGAGGACATGAAGACCTTGTGGTTCTGCAGCTGGGTGGCACCCCGGGCCGACACGTCGATCCCGGACATGTAGCTCACGTCGTACCCGTTGCGCTCCAGCCACGCGATCATCTGGTACTCGGAGCCGTAGATCCCGTTCTCCCCGCCGATGTCCATCGGCCGGTTGTAACTGACCTCGTACGCACGCCCGTCGGGGGCGGGCCCGGCGCCGTCGTACAGGTCCTGGCCGCCGTAGTTGTTGTACGCCTGCCAGGTCTGGTCGCTGGTCTGCACCACGATGTCGGAGTGGCTGGAGTCGTTGCGGACGACGAACGGGTAGGGCATCACGCCGTTGCCGTCCGCCTGGTCGAAGTTGGCGATGTACAGGCCGGAGACGGCGTCCGCCGGCACGGTCCACGACGCGGTGACCGGCCAGTTCCCGCAGTCGACCAGACCCGTGGAGGCCTTGGTCGCACAGCTCTTGGGACTGCCGCCCTGCGCGAAGTTCGCCGGATACGTCTGCGCCGCCTGGGCGGCGGTGGACATCAGGCGGGCCCCGCTGCCCCCGTAGTGGCCGAGCCGGTAGACCGATACGTGGTACGCGGTCGGCGACTGGATCTTGAACTGCACGGTCTCGCCGGCCTGGACACTGGTCTGGGCCGGGAACCCCTTGATGTCGCCGTAGGCGCTGGGCGCGAACCAGTCGGACATGGGAGTGCCCGGCTTGGAGTTCTCGCACACGATCGCGTTGCTCCCCGGCCCGCACGGGTCGGCCGCGGTGGCCACCGCGGACGGCGGCAGGACCGTGGCCACGAGGGCGGCGACCACGGTGAGGAGACCGTACCGGAGTTGCCTTCTCCGTCTGTTCATCTGTACCTCTTCTTGCGTCAGCGCAGCGCGCCAGCGAGCGCGTCGACGACCCGCTGCTGTTGGGCAGCGGTGATCTGCGGGAACAGCGGAAGGGAGAGCATCCCGTCCGCGGCCCGTTCGGCGTGGGGGAAGTCGCCGCGGCCGTGACCGAGGTGACGGAAGGCGGGGGTCAGGTGGACGGGGGCCGGGTAGTGCACACCCGCCCCGATGCCCTCCGCGTTGAGCTTGCCGACGACGGCGTCCCGGTCCGCCCCGGCGACCCGTACGACGTACAGGTGCCACACGTGGACGTTGCCCGGGGCCGTGACCGGCAGGGTGATCCGGCCGGCCGCCACGAGCTCCGCCAGCAGGGCGTCGTACCGGGCGGCGGCGGCCCGGCGGGCCGCGTTCCCGTCCGCCAACCGGGCCAGCTTCGCCCGCAGGACCACGGCCTGCAGACCGTCCAGACGGCTGTTGAACCCGGCTACGTCGTGGCGGTACTTGGCGACGCCGCCGTGGTTGGCCAGCGCCCGCACCAGGGCGGCCGTCTCCTCGTCGTCGGTGACGACCGCGCCCGCGTCCCCGTAGGCGCCCAGGTTCTTGCCCGGGTAGAAGCTGGTCGCGGCGATCCCGCCGCTGCCGGGGGAGCGGCCCTCGCGGGTCGCGCCCTGGCTCTGCGCGGCGTCCTCGACGACACGCACGTGCGCAGGCAGCTCGGCGGCCAGGGCGGCCGTGTCGGCGCACTGCCCGTACAGGTGGACCGGGACCACCGCACGGGTGGCCGCCCCGACCGCGGCCAGCGCGGCCCCCGGGTCCATCAGCAGCGAGTCGGGCAGGCAGTCGACCAGCACCGGGCGGGCCCCGATCCGGGCGACGGCCCCCGCGGTGGCGATGAAGGTGTTGGCGGGCAGCACCACCTCGTCGCCCACGCCCACCCCGCTCGCCCGCAGGGCCAGTTCCAGGGCGTCGGTGCCGTTGGCGACGCCCACGCAGTGCCGCACCCGGGCGAACTCCGCGTACTCGCGCTCGAACGCGGCGACCTCCTCACCGCCGATGAAGGCGGTGCCCGCCAGCACCCGGTCGAACCCGGCGCGCACTTCGTCCGCGACCTCGGCGTGCGCCGCCTTCAGGTCGACGAGCGGTATCTGGTTCATGCGACGTGACTCCCCATCCGTGTCTCCGGCCTCAGGCCGGTCCCCTCCCCATCGGCCCGCAGTTCGTCGAGGGCCGGACCGTCCGCGGCCCGCAGCCGGCGGGCCGGGCTGCCCGCCCACACCTCGCCGGGCGGCACGTCCGACAGGACCGTGCTCCCCATACCGGTCAGCGACCAGGCGCCGACCCGTACGTACTCGCGGACCAGCGATCCCGCACCCACATAGGCGCCGCGACCCAGCCGCACCCCACCGCCCAGCCGCACCCCCGAGGCGAGCGTGGCGAAGTCCCCGACCACGTCGTCATGGGTGAGCACGGTCTGCGGCATCACCGCCACGTGCGATCCGACCCGGACGGCCGCGGTCAGCACGGTGTGCGCCAGCAGCACCGTGCCCACCCCGAGCACCGAGCTGTCCGACACCACCGCCGTGGGGTGGACCACCGTCGCGTACCGCTGTGCCGGCAGCCCCAGACGCCGCACCAGCCGGGCCCGCACCGCGTAGTCGCGCGGACTGCCGACGCAGACCACCACCCGGGCGTCGCCCAGCCGGTGCACCTCCTCGCAGCCGCCGAGCACCGGAACCCCGTCCACCTCCCGCCCCGACAGCGCAGGGTCGTCGTCGAGGTGCCCGGCGAGCCGCCAGCGCGCAGGACGGCCCCGCGCCAGGTCCGCGGCGGCCACGTCCCGTACCGCCTGCGCGGTCTCCCGTGCGAACCCGCCCGCGCCGACGATCACCAGGTCCTCGGTGTCCGGCCGTCCGGCCGGGCCTTCGCCGCTCATCCGGCCGCCTGTTCGCGGAGCACCGCCACCACCCGGTCCTGCTGGGCCTCCGTCATGGTGTGGAACAGCGGCAGGATCAGCGAGTCCCGGCTGATCCGCTCGGTCACCGGCAGCGGCGCGGCGCCGTGGCCCGCGTACGCCGGCTCCAGGTGCGAGGCCATGATCCCGCGCCGGGCCGAGATCCCGGCCTCCGCGAGCGCCGCCAGCAACGCGTCCCGCCCGACCGGGAAGTCCGCAGCCGGCAGCACCCAGTACGACTGGAAGTTGCCCTCGCCGTACCCCGGATCCCGGACCGGGGTGAGGCCGGGGATCTCCGCCAGCAGCCGCGTGTAGCGGGCGGCCAGCTCCCGGCGCCGGGCCACGATCTCGTCCAGCCTGCCGAGCTGCACCAGGCCGACCGCGGCCTGGATGTCGGTCATCCGGTAGTTCCAGCCGACTTCCAGGTAGCTCTCGACGATCGGCTTGCCGCTGGCGTGCCGGTCCGCCGCGGACACGTTCATCCCGTGCTCGCGCAGCCGCCGCAGCCGCTGCGCCCACTCGGCGTCGTCCGTGGTGATCATGCCGCCCTCGCCGGTGGTGATCACCTTGCGCGGGTGGAAGGACCAGGCCGCCAGCAGCGCCCCGTGGCCCACGGACTTGCCGCCGACGGTCGCGCCGATCCCGCAGGCCGCGTCCTCCACCAGCGCGAGGTCCCAGTCGGCGCAGGCCGCGCGCAGCGCGTGCACATCGGCCGGAACCCCGCCCTGGTGCACGGCGAGCACCGCCTTGGTGCGTGGGGTGCGCACCGCGTCGACGGTGGCCGGGGTGAGGTTGCCGGTGGCCTCCTCCACGTCCGCGAACACCGGCCGCGCGCCCACGTAGCGCACCGCGTTGGCGGTGGCGATGAACGACAGCGAGGGCACGATCACCTCGTCGCCCGGCGCCAGTTGCAGCGCGACCAGCGCCAGATGCAGCGCGGTGGTGCACGAACTCACCGCGATGCCGTGCGCGGCGCCCACGCGCTCTGCGAAGGCCCGCTCGAACTCCGCGACCCGCGGACCCTGGGCGACCCAGCCGGAGAGCACCGCGTCCGCGGCGGCCTTCGCCTCCTCCTCGCCCAGCCACGGCACCATGACGGGGATCCGGTCGGGCGCGCTCATCGGCCCGCCTCCCCGTCCGCACCCGCGCCGGAGGCGGCCGCATCGGCGGCCCGCTCGGCCCGCCACCACTCCACCAGGTCCCGCAGGCCGGTGCGCAGGTCGATCTCCGGAGTGAAGCCGAGGCGCTCCCGGGCCCGCGAGGTGTCCGCGAGCCGCCGCGTCACCCCGTTCACCGCCCGGGCCGGCCCGTGCTCCGGGTCCAGCCCGTCCGCGTCCATCGCCTCCAGCAGGCCTTGCGCGAGCTGGAGCAGACTGGTCTCGGTGGAGCTCGCGATGTTGAAGACCTCGTCGGTCAGGTCGGACTCGGCGGCCAGCAGGTTGGCGCGCGCGATGTCCCTGACGTCGACGAAGTCCATGGTCTGGGTGCCGTCGCCCAGGATCAGCGGAGGCTCGCCCGCCGCGATCCGCTCCATCCAGCGGATCAGCACCTCCGTGTACAGGCCGTGGATGTCCATCCGGGGCCCGTAGACGTTGAAGTAGCGCAGCGCGACGTAGTCCAGCCCGTACATGGAGTGGAAGCTGCGCAGCATCCCCTCGTTGAAGGCCTTCGCCGCGCCGTAGAAGGTGTCGTTGTTGTACGGGTGGTGGCGCTCGGTGGTGGGGAAGGTCTCGGCCAGCCCGTAGACCGAGGCCGAGGACGAGGCGATCACCTTGCCCACCCCGGCCGCGGCGGCCGCCTCCAGCACGTTGAACGTGCCGTCCACCATCACCTCGTTCGCCAGCCGCGGCTCCTCCGCGCACTGCGTGATCCGGATCGCCGCGAGGTGGAACACCAGGTCCGCGCCGTCCGTGGCCTTGCGCACGGCGGCCGCGTCGCGGATGTCGCCCTCGACGAGTTCCACCACACCGCTCGGCAGGGCACGGGCCAGGTTGGCCGTGCGCCCCCGGACGAAGTTGTCGAGTACGACGACCTCGCGCGCCCCGTTCTCCACCAGGAGGTCCACCACGTGCGAACCGATGGTCCCCGCCCCTCCGGTGACCAGAATCCTCTTGTCTCGTACGCTGCTCAACGCCCCGCCCCCACTGAATCGTTCATCGTCTGTCGTGCGAACGGCCCGACCGCGGCCGGGCCGACGGTCAGCGCCCGGTGCGCAGTCCGACGACCGCGCCACGGAATTCCAGGCTCCGTGAGGCCGCTTCGAGGATGTCGAGCACCTTGAGCCCGGCCCGGCCGTCGGTGAGCGGAGCGCGCCCCGTCCTGATCGCGTCGGCGAACTCCTCGACCATGCTGCGCAGGGCCTCCTTCTCGCCGATCGCGGGAGCCACCATGTCCCCGGTCCGGTAGGAGACGAGCATGTCGCGGCGCTCGTCCACGCCGATCTCCTGCGGCGCCGTCAGGTCCACCCCGCGGTCGAAGACCGCGACCCGCTGGGAGGGGTTGAGGTCGTCCCAGACCAGCGTGCGCTTGGACCCGCCGACCATCGTGGTGCGGACCTTCGTCGGGGAGAGCCAGTTGACGTGCACGTGGGCGATGGCGCCGGTGCTGAGCTGGAGCGTCAGATAGGCCACGCAGGACTGCCCGGCCCCGATCGGGTCGGCCCCGTGGGCGGCGACCGCGACGGGCTGGACGTGGTCCGGGAGGATGAAGTCGAGCACCGACAGGTCGTGCGGGGCCAGGTCCCACAGGACGTCGATGTCCTTCTGGACCAGCCCCAGGTTGATCCGGACCGAGTCGACGAACTGGATGTCGCCGAGTTCCCCGGAGCGGACCATCTCGCGGATCCGGGCCACCGCCGGCGTGTAGCAGTACGTGTGGTCGCACATCAGGGTCAGACCGCGCTCCTCGGCCTCCCGTACGAGCTGCAGCCCGTCCTCGTAGGTGGCGGCGAGGGGCTTCTCCACGAGCACGTGCTTGCCGGCGCGCAGGGCGGCCAGCGCGACGTCCACGTGCGTCCCGGCGGGGGTGGCCACCGCGACCGCGTCGACCTCCGGGTCCGCGAGGACCGCCGCGTAGTCCGCGGTCGCCTGCACGGTGGAGTACGCGCCGAGCACCTGCCGCGCCCGGTCCACGTCCAGATCGCAGAGCCAGCGCAACCGGAACCCCGGACTGGACTGGAAGTTGCGGACGAGATTGGGGCCCCAGTAGCCCGCGCCGACCACGGCGACGCCTAACGCGGCCCCGGGCTCCCGGCCGGCGGCGACGGCGTCCCGCCCCGCGTTCCTCGCGGTGTCCTTCACAGCGTTCCCCTTCCCTCCGCGCACACCTGACGGTGCGCCGACATCTCATGGCCGGGACGCGTGTGATGGGGGGACGAGCCGTCGAGGGCAGCCCGGACGCCTGCGCGACCCGTGCGTGACCTGCTCAACGGCGATGGCCCCCCACAACCGATGCTGCGTAAACCGCGTGCTTCCGCCCCCCGGACCGGCCGCTTGTTCCCCCAGGCGACCGAACCGCTACAGCGCGCTCAATCTAGACCACCTTGCGTACGCCTGGGGAGAGTTGGGGGAATCACCCGAGTCCGCTGATCGAACGTGCATACTGCGCGGGTGACCAGCATCGTGATACCGGCCCACAACGAGGGCGTGGTCATCGGCCGGCTCCTCGACGCGCTCCTGGCCGATACCGCTGACAGAGGCCCCGGCGGGGGCGACATCGTCGTCGTCTGCAACGGCTGCACGGACGACACCGCGCGGGTCGCCGCCGCCCGAGGCCCGCGCGTCCGGGTCGTCGACATCCCGACTCCCTCCAAGCACACGGCACTCCGCGTCGGCGACGAGCACGCGCGGGGCTTCCCCCGGCTCTACGTGGACGCCGACGTCATCCTCGGGGCCGCCGACGTACGGGCCCTGACGGCCGCCCTCGACGGGAATCCGGAACTGCTGGCCGCCGCCCCCGGCCGGGACATCCCGCTGACCGGCTGCGCCTGGCCGGTCCGGGCGTACTACCGGGTGTGGCAGCGGCTCCCGGCCGTCCGCGAGGGCCTGTTCGGCCGGGGGGTCATCGCCGTGACCGAGGCCGGGCACGCGCGGATCGCCGCACTGCCGCCGCTCATGGCGGACGACCTGGCCGCGTCGCTGGCCTTCGGGCCGGGGGAGCGGCGCGTGGTCGAGGCGGCCCGGGTCGTGGTCCGGCCCCCGCGCACCTGGTCCGACCTGATCAAACGGAAGGTCCGCGCCTCAACCTCCTCCGCCGAACTGGAACGCGCACAGGACTCGGACTCGGCGCCGTCCGCGCGTACCGGCAGGGCGGATCTCCTCGGCGTCCTGCGGGAGCGGCCGGGGCTGCTGCCCGGGGTCGTGGTGTTCGTGGTGGCGGCCCTCGCCGCCCGCCGGGGGTCCCGCAAGGCCATCCGGGACGGGGACTTCTCCACCTGGCTCCGGGACGAGAGCAGCCGGCAGGGGAGCGCCTGAGCATGTACCTCGCGGACCGCTCCGCCCCTGCCGGGGCGAAGGCGGCACCGGGCCCCGGCCCCGGACGGACCCCCGCGGTGGCCTCGGCCGTGCTCGCCCTGGGCACGGTCAGCCTGATCACCGACATCTCCTCCGAGATGGTCACCTCGGTCCTGCCGCTCTACCTGATCGCGGGGCTCGGCCTGAGCCCCCTGGGATTCGGCGCCCTCGACGGCGTCTACAACGGGGTCAGCGCCCTCGTGCAGCTCACCGGCGGCCACCTCGCCGACCGGGTCCGCAACCACAAGCTGATCGCCGGGCTCGGCTACGGCCTGTCCGCCGTGTGCAAACCGCTGCTGCTGCTTGTCCACAGCGCCGGGCCGATCGGCGTGGTCCTCGCGCTGGAACGCACCGGCAAGGGCCTGCGCACGGCCCCGCGCGACGCGCTGATCTCCCTGTCCACCCCCGCGGGGCAACAGGGCCGGGCCTTCGGCGTCCACCGGGCCATGGACACCACGGGGGCCCTGCTCGGCCCCCTCGCCGCCTTCTTCATCCTGAGCGCGGCGGTGGGCGGCTACGACGCGGTCTTCGGCGTCAGCGCGTGCGTGGCCGTACTCGGCGTGGTCGTCCTGATCCTCTTCGTCCCGGGCCGGAGCGCGCAGACCGCCGGGTCGGCCGGGACCCGCTCCGCCCGGGCCCGCCTGTCGGCGGCCGTCCCACCCGAGGGCCCCGCCGCCCGGGCGCACTCCGCGAGGGCCCGCCCGGCGGAGGGCGGCAGCGCACAGCCCCTCCCCACCCAGCCCCGCCCGGCGGGGTCCGGCCCGGCCGAGGGGGGTACGGCGGGGATCCTGCCCGCGCAGCCCCGTCCGGCGGGGGCCGCGCCGGCGGGGTTCGGCCCGGCGGGGTCCGGCTCGGCCGAGGGGGGTACCGCGGGGACCCTGCCCGCGCAGCCCCGTCCGGCGGGGCCCGCGCCGGCGAAGTCCGGCCCGGCGGGGTCCGGCTCGGCCGAGGGGGGTACCGCGGGGACCCTCCCCGCGCAGCCCCGTCCGGCGGGGGCCGCGCCGGCGAAGTCCGGCCCGGCGGAGGGTGGCACCGCACAGGCCCTCCCCGCGCAGCCCCGCCCGGCGGGGTCCGGCTCGGCCGAGGGGGGTACCGCGGGGAACCTGCCCGCGGTGGGCGACGCCGGCGTCGGCCTCCGTGAGGCGCTCGCGTTGCTGCGCGCGCCCCGGCTGCGCGCCCTCGCGTTCTGCGCCGCCCTGCTGGGCCTGACCACCGTCAGCGACGCCTTCGTCTACCTGCTCCTCCAGGACCGCACCGGCCTCGACGAGCGCTGGTTCCCGCTGCTGCCGCTCGGCACCGCCGCGGTGTTCCTCCTGCTGGCCGTGCCGGCCGGGGCGCTGGCCGACCGGATCGGGCGGCGCACCGTGTTCCTCACCGGGCACGCCCTCCTCCTGACCGGGTACGGACTGCTCCTCTGGGCCCCCGCCTGGCCCGCCCTGCCCTACCTGGTCCTCGCCCTGCACGGGGTCTTCTACGCGGCCACCGACGGCGTCCTGCCCGCCGCCGTCGCCGCCACCGTCCCCGGGGAACTGCGGGGCACCGGTCTGGCCCTCGTCGGCACCGGCCAGGCCCTGGCCCGGGTCGCCTGCTCGCTGGCCTTCGGCGGTGCCTGGTCCCTCTGGGGCCCCGGCCAGGCGCTCGCCGCCGCCGCGGCCGGACTGCTGTGCTGCGCGACCGTCGCCGGCTTCGTACTGCGCGACCGCGACCGCGACCCGCGCGGCACGCCTCGTACCGCCACGACCCCGACGCCCGTGAGGACCCCCCGATGATGCTGTCTCCCAAGCGCCGCCTGCTCGTCCTCGCCGTGACGGTG
This sequence comes from Streptomyces sp. NPDC053432, assembly GCF_055585365.1. Classification (NCBI taxonomy): domain Bacteria; kingdom Bacillati; phylum Actinomycetota; class Actinomycetes; order Kitasatosporales; family Streptomycetaceae; genus Streptomyces; species Streptomyces sp. NPDC053432. Next base: position 606,495 of record NZ_JBVJKF010000001.1, on the reverse strand, counting down.
CTGCTCCTCGGGGGAGCCGCCACCGCCATGGTGCTGCGCGCCGCCGACCGCGCCGACCAGCCGCGGCCGGGCGGTCCCGCCGTCGCTGCCGGCCAGGTCACGCTCGGCCGCCCCGGCACGCTCCTGCTCCTCAACACCGCCCCGGGCCCGCACCACGGCACCCTCGCCTCCGTCCCGGCCGACGGCCCCGACGGCGAACGCACCGCCTCCGGCCTGAACTGCCGGCGCTTCCACGCCGCGGCCGGCACCGGCGTGTGCCTGCGCTCCGAACCCGGCGCCCTCGCCCAGGACAACCAGGCACTGATCGTCGGCGCCGACCTGAAGACCCGCCACGGCTTCCCCCTCGCGGGCACCCCCAGCCGGGCCCGGGTCTCTCCCAGCGGCCGGTTCGCCGCGTGGACGGTCTTCGTCGCGGGGGAGTCCTACGGTTCCGCGTTCTTCTCCACCCGCACCAGCATCGTGGACACCAGCACCTGGCAGCTCGAACCGGACCTGGAGAAGTTCACCGTCCTCATGGACGGCAGGAAGTACACCGCGGGTGACGTGAACCTCTGGGGCGTGACCTTCTCCAAGGACGACGACACCTTCTACGCCACCCTCGCCACCGCCGGCCAGACCCACCTGGTCAGGGGCTCGATCTCCGGGCGGACCGTCACCACCCTCGCGCAGAACGTCGAATGCCCCTCCCTGTCCCCGGACGAGACCCGCGTCGCCTACAAGAAGCGGGTGCAGCGAGGGGCATCGCTGTGGCGCGAACACGTCCTGGACCTGAGGACGCTGCGCGAACAGCCGCTCGCGGAGAAGCGCAGCGTGGACGACCAGGCCGCCTGGCTCGACGACCGGACCCTCGCCTACGCCCTGCCCGCCGAGGGATCCACCGAGAGCACGGACCTGTGGACCGTCCCCGCGGACGGCAGCGGCAGCCCGCGCCTGCTGGCCCCCGGGGCCGCGTCCCCGGCCCGCCAGGGCTGAGTGCCCCGCGGGATCAGCGCGGGTTCCAGGTGAACTTGCCGCCCGCGACCCACCGGACCTCGTCGGGGTCGTCCAGGTCGTGGATGGTGATCCCGAACTTCGCGGCGAGCAGCAGCACGTCCGTCATGGACGTCGCCCTGCCGACGAGCTCCCCGTCGACCTCCACGATGCGGAAGGGCGGGTTGCCGGTCTGAACCCCCAGGACGGTGACCCGCGCCGGGTGCATGTACGGTGCCGAACCTTCGGTCATGAGGAAACAGTGGCACAGCCCCAGACGGGGTGCCCGTCGGAGTCGGTGTGGTCCGTCTGGGTGGAGAACCGGTTCAGGAACACGTCCCAGCGGCCGTCGGGCCGGCCGGTCAGGGTCGCGCCGTCCTGCCAGATGCCGTTCTGGGGCCACCACTCGCTGCCGTACGGGTCGCCCTGGTTCTGGTGGATGTCGTGCATGCCGAGGCCGGCGTCGAAGGGCTTGCCGAACACGAGGATCGGCCGTCCGACGACCAGGATCTGTTCCAGCGCGAGGGCCGCGTCGAGATTGGAACCGGACTGCCAGGGCCGTGTCGGCCGCACCCGGCGGTCGAGGAGGTCCCGCAGCGCCCGGGGCAGCCAGGCGGGCCACGCCGGGCGGTCCCGCAGGGCCGGATGGCGCAGGTAGTCGAGCGCCCCGGACGAGGAGGAGCGCGCCAGCTCGTGATAGCCCGGCGCCAGTGCGGTGACCGGCCCGAGCACGGAGGCGTCCACCGTGAACGCACGCCACCGCACACCCGTCTGCGAGTCGTGGCTGTCCACGTCCACGGCGCACCGGTACCGCCCGTCCGGCGCGTCCACCCTGAGGTTGACGTGGAACCACGCTCCCTCGTCGTCGGGCGTGTCGCGGAAGTGCTGCGACAGCGTCCCCGCCAGTACGCCGTAGTGGTCGAATGGCATGCCTCCCAGTGAAGCACCGGCCGTCGCCGCGGGCCATCGGGACACCGCCCGGCGTCCCGTGTCAACACGGGGACGGCGTGCTCACCCCCGCCCGCCCACCGGGTGCCACCGTCGCCGCGGGCAGCCCGCTGCCCCACGGGTACGCGGCCCCGCCACCGGCCCCGCGCGGGAGCGCCCGGGTGCGCGGTGCCGCCGCGGCGATCCACGGGTCCCGTTCGGTGCCACCATGCGTGCGCGATCAAGAGACATCAGCGCACGGAGGAGAGGTGGGGACGTGACCCCTCAGGTGGTCGACGAAGCGGCACGGCGCCTTCCCGAGCGGCAGAAGCCGAAGGCGCCCGCGGCGAAGCACGAGCCCGCGGTCCCGCCGGAACCCACGCGGGCGGATGCCGAGTTGCTGATCGCCGCGTCCGTGCTGCTGGCGGACGCGGCGCTGACGGCGCGGCAGGCCGGCGCGGAGCTGACGGGCGCCCTCGGCAGCTGGCGCCTCGGACTGGAGGCACTGCGCCGCCCCGCCTGGGCGCTCGGCGCCGCCTTCTCCTGTGCCAGGGCGCTGACCAGCCCGGCCGGCCTCGGGTTCGGGGCGAACGGCGGCCTCGTCGGTGAACTGGCCCGGTTCGCCGGGAGCGTGACGTACCGCAGGCCCGCCAAGGTGGCCATGGCCGTGGACGCCTTCGCCCTCCGGATCCGCGCGGCCGCCGCCGAGCACCCGAACCTGGCGGCGCCGGCGGCCCGGCGCCTGACCGACGCGATGGTCGCCGGGAACCGGATCGAGGCACTGCGCGCCCTGCACGGGCTCGTCGAACGGCTGGGCATCACCCGCGCCCTGACCACCGTGAGCCCCGTCATGATGGAGCTCCTGGCCCTGCTCGGGCTGCTCGACGAGAACCCGGTCAACGACGGCTTCTCCTGGGTCACCCTCGCCGGCGGGGTTCCGACCACCGATCCCTTCCTGGGGCTGCCGAGTTCGCTGATCAAGTACCTCAACCCCGGCCCGGGACGGGCCGAGCGGGCCGAGCCGGACTCCATCCTGGCCAAGGTCCTCGCCACCTCCCGCAACGACGTCGTCAGCTACATCAACGACATCGGCGCCCTCGGCAACCACGGACTGGCCCTGCTGCGCCGCGTCCGGTGCGCCGACGGGGCCGAACGCCACGTGCTCCTGCTGCCCGGCACCAGCTTCGCGCTGCTCAGCAACAGCACGCCCCAGGACGTGATCGGCGCGTTCGACGGCTGCCTGCGCACCGACACCACCTACACGCGCGCCGTCCGCAACCTCGTGGAACGGGCGGGCGTGCCCGCCGGATCCGAACTGATGATCATCGGCCACAGCCTCGGCGGACTGACCGCGATGAACCTGGCCTCGGACCCGGTGTTCGCCTCGACCTACCGCCTCACCCACGTGATCGCGGTGGGCTCCCCGATCGACAGCAAGCGGCCCGCCGACCACGCCACCCGGGTGATCAGCCTCGTCAACGAGCACGACGTGATCCCGACGCTGGACGGGCGCGGACCGGCTTCGCCCAACGACATCCCCGCCGACTGGATCGAACTGTCCTGGCTCGACGAGTCGTACGACTACCCGCTGTCGCACGCCCCGCAGGCCTACTCCGACAGCCTGCGCGGCCCGATGGCCCACCACCGGGAACGCGTCAACGGGCTGATCGGGGCCTACGAGGGCGAGATCACCGGCAACCAGCCGTACATGCTGCGCGACAAGTGACCGCGAGGGAGAGGGAACGACCGATGACCGACGAAGACACCCGCGACACCCGCGACACCCACGACGGCCACGACGGCCACGAGGACGGCGAGGCCCGCACCACGACGGCGGTGCGGGGCCCCGCGGCCGCCTGGCCGCTGGAGAACGCCCTGTTCAGCGCCGCCGTACTGGCCCGGCGGCTGCCCTGGGCGGACGCGCCCGCCCGCGCCCTGGGCCTGGACCCGCTCACCCACGAGGGGATGACCCGCGCGCTGCTCGGGCACCTGAAGCGCACCCGGTCCGGGCGGCCCGTACGGCTGCGCACACCGTTCGGGTCCTTCCTCGTGCCGCTCCGCCCCGACGACGCCGCGGCCCTGCTCGCGCACGCGGAGCAGCAGGGCGCCCTGGGCGCCGCGAGCGGACTCGACGCCGGGGGACGCCGCTACGGGCTCTCCCCGCACGCCGCCCCCGACGCGTCCCGCGCCCGCGGGGCCACCCCGCCCGCCGACGCACTGCGGGCCCCGGTCCGCGAGGAGGTGGACGGGATCACGGGGGCCCGGCGCGGGGACGGCACCCTCGACTGGCAGGCCTGGCGGGCCGGGACGCTCCGCCTGGCCCGGCGGGTGGTGGCGGGCGCCGCGGCCGCCGAGGACACCCTGCTCAGCGAGGCGCTCGCCGCGGCGACGGCCGCCGTCGGCGGCCGGTCCGGCGAAGCCAGGACCGCGGCCCTGGGCCGCCGGCTCGCGCCGTACCTGACCGACCCGGACCCCGAGTCGCTCGCGGGCCGGCTGTCGCCCGGAGCCGAGGCGGCGGACACTCTGGTCACCTCCGTGGCGCACGCGCTCGCCCTGGTGTCCGGGGCCGTCTCCGTCACCGCGCTCCAGGCCCTGGCCCTGTACGCCGCGGGAGCCGCGGACTCCCCGGAGCGGGCGGTGGCGGAGGCGCTGCGCCGCTGGCCGCCCGTGGCCGCCGCCGTCCACCCGGTGCGGGAACCGTTCGTCTGGCACGACCTGGCGGTGGATGCCGGGACGGAGATCCTCTGCGCCCCCGGGCTGCTGCCGCACGGACCGGGCGCGGACGGCCCGGCGCCCTGGCCGGGGGCGCTGTGCACCGCCCCCGCGGGCTGCGCGTGGGCTCCCTTCGCGGAGCTGGTCGCGACGGAGACCGTACGCGCCGTCCTGGCCGGGGCCCGGCCGGTGCTGATCTCCCCCCGGTTCGGGCCGGACCGGCTGCCCGGCACCCTGGAGCCGGAGGGGCTGCTCGTGGCCCTGACCGACCGCGCGGGCCGGTCCGGCGACGCCCGGGTCACGGTCGGCCTGCCGACGGCGCTGCCGGTCGCCGCCCCCGGCTACGCGCCCGCCTCGTACGCGGCGCTGGCGCAGGCCAGCGCGGACCGGCTGGAACGGCACGCGGAGAGCCTCGCGGCCTGCGCCGGCCACACCGGCTGGAACGGCGACGGGACCGGCGAGCACTTCCGCATGGTGCTCCTCGGGCACGCCGACCGGTGCGCGAAGGCCGCGGCCGACGTACGGCGGGCCGCGCAGCGGCTGGCGGGCTGAGGACCCCGGCCCGGCTCCACCGGCTCCACCGGTCCCCCCGCGGGACCGGTGGGCCGGGCTCCGGGGCCGGACCTACCAGAACGGCGTCTCGCGGCGGCCGACCTCGTGGTCGAGCATGCCCTGCACGGCGGCCTGGGCCTCGGCGCACAGGGTGCGGGCCGCGGCCGTGCGCTCGGCGAGCGACGAGGGCCGCGCGGGCGGCTCGATCGGCTCGCCGATGGTGATGAGCCACTTCGAGGGCAGCGGGAACGCCGGGGTGAGGGGGAAGTACGGCAGGTCGAAGAGGCGCGCCAGGGCCGGGATCTCCCCGAGCTTGGGACACGCCTCCTCGGCGCCGACGATCGCCACCGGTACGACGGGGGCGCCCGCACGGACCGCGGTCACAGCGAACCCGGGACTGAAGGGGCGCAGCCGGTACCGCTCGTGCAGCGGCTTTTCCAGACCGGCGATTCCCTCGGGAAACACTCCTACGAGTTCCCCCGCGTTCAGGTGTTCCAGTCCGAGGGTCGGATCGATCGGGAAGGCGCCTTTCTTGCGCGCGTACGAGCCGAGCACCGGAAAGCGGAAAGTCAGCGGGGCCGCCGGAATGTGCAGGGGGCGGCGCACGCTGCGGGTGAGGACCTTCAGCAGCACGAAGGCGTCCAGCCCCCAGGCGCCGGAATGGTTCGCCACGAGCACCGCCGGGCCTTCGGCCGGCACGTTCTCCAGCCCCAGGACGTCCAGCCGGAACCATTCGTCGACGAGCCAGTCCAGGGTCCGGTCCCACGCGGTCTCGCCCGCCTCGCCGAACAGCCTCCCCAGCACGCGGAATTCGACCGCGGCCGCCTCGATGAAATCGGTCAGGCTTTCGGGCATCGCGGTCTCTCGCTCTCTCCTGTGGCGGATCGTCAACAACCGGCCCCGCCAAGGGTTTTGCGGGAATTCGCCGGCGTGGTAGTTATTCCACCACGAGATCCTCTTCCCCTTTTCCATGCGAGGTGCCGTGACTATTTCCGCGCAGGAATCCGTCATCGACGTGATCACTGAACTGCTCATCGAGACGCTCGAAGTACCGGCCGAGGAGGTGCGGGCGGACGCGCCCATGCGCCTCCTGGTGGAGGACTCGCTCCTCGTGGTCGAGCTGGCCATCGCCCTGGAGGACAGGCTGGGCGTGAAGGTCGACGAGGCGGAGTTCGGCGACTCCACCCTGGCGGAGTTCGCCGACGCCGTGGCGGCCCGCCGGGCGGCCCGCTGAGCCCGGGACCGGCGAAGGTCGAACGCCTGTCGCGCGGGTGAGCCCGCGGCCCGCCCGGCCGCGTTTCCCCTACTTGGCCGGGCCCGTGTCCTCGGGCCATCCGTAGCCGGTGCGCGGCGGCTCGGGTACGCCGCCCACCGCGGCCAGGTCCTTGTCGGCGGCACGCATCAGCTGACCCGCCAGGTCGCGCATCGCCCGGCTCGCGGCCAGCTCGTCACCGATCGCGGGGACCTCCACGTCCGTCGGATTGCAGCGCGCCTGCCCGCGCCCGACCATCGTGGTCCTCCCGTTGTCCAGCACGGCCCGCGCCTTGGTCGTGCCGTCCTCCTCGGTCAGATAGACGCCCACCTGCCATTCCTCGGCGTGTGTCATGACGTGCCTCCTCACACTCCGGTCCCACTGGTTCCAGAATCCCCCCGGTGGGGCCCGTGCGGCCATCCGCGGGCGGGGGCGGTGAGGGTGCCGTCCGAGTCGAGGACGAGGGGCCCGGCGAAGCCGCGGGAGATCCGGCCGAGGAGGTCCCGCAGCCACCGGCAGTCCTCCGGCGGGGGCTCGCGCAGCCGCATCCTCCGGGCCCGGAAGGGGGCGATCCGCAGGGCCCGCAGGGCGCCGCCGTCCGGGTCGAGCGAAGGGAAGTACAGGAGCCGCAGGTCGTCCCGGTAGCGCTCGTGGCCGGTGATGCCCTCGTAGTCGTTGATCAGGTCGCCGCAGCCGTAGGCGATCAGCCTGCCGTGGTACAGCTCCAGCGGCCGGGGATGGTGCGAGGAATGCCCGTGCACCACGTCCGCCCCGCCGTCGACGAGCGCGTGCGCGAAACGCGTCTGGCCGCCGGGGACGCCGTAGCCCCAGTTGGAACCCCAGTGGACCGAGGCGACGACGACGTCGCCGGGCCGTTTCTCCCGCCGGATCCGGGCGGCCACCGAGGCCGCCGCCTCCTCGGACGGCTCGGCCACGTAGTCGACCCCGCTGCGCTCCGCCGTGGCGGCCCAGTCCGGTGGGATCCCGCTGGACGGCATACCGAAGGCCAGGACCAGTACCCGCCCGCCGCCCCGCAGGGGGGCGGTGGCCGTCCGGCGGGCCGCCTCGGCGTCGGCTCCCGCCCCCGCCACGGCGAGGCCGGCACCGGCCAGCACGTCGAGGGTCTGCGCCAGACCGCGCCGGCCGAAGTCGAGGACGTGGTTGTTGGCCAGGACGCACACGTCGGGGCGGGCGGCGGCCAGACAGGGCAGATTGGCGGGGTTCATGCGGTAGTGGACGGCCTTGCCCGGCGCGAAGTCGTCGCTCAGCGTGACGCCGGTCTCCAGGTTGAGCACCACGGCGTCGGGCGCGGCCCGCTCGATGGCCGGCAGCGCGTCGCCCCAGGGCCAGGAGAAGCCGGCCGGCCGGGGGACCGGGCCGTGCGCGGCCTCCGCCAGCTCGACGTAGGAGCGGGCGTCGCGGACGTACGCCTCCGCCAGCGCCGGGTCTCCCGGGTGCGGAAGGATCTGGTCGACGCCTCGCCCGAGCATGACGTCGCCGGCGAGGCACAGTGTGATCAAATCACCCTGCATGCTTCCAGGTTACCGATCTGAACGGGGGAGTTCGGAATGCGCGTGGTGCTGTCGGCGTACGACTCGCGAGGGGGCGTCGAACCGCTCGTCGGGCTCGCGGTGCGGCTGCGGGAACGCGGGGCGGAGGTGCTCGTGTGCGCACCGCCGGACGAGGAGTTCGCGAAGAGACTGGCCGGGGTCGGTGTGGAGATGGTGCCGACCGGGGCGTCGGTGCGGGACCTGGTCACGGGGAAGACCCCGCCGACGCCCGACGGCGTGCCCCGGCGGGCGGCCGAGCTGGTCGCCGCGTTCCACGAGAACGTCACGGCCGTGGCCGAGGGCTTCGACGTACTGGTGGCGACCGGGCTCGTCCCGGCCGTGGCCGGTGTGCGGTCGGCCGCCGAGAAGCTCGGCATCCCGTACGTGTACGCGAGCTACCAGCCGGTGAGTCTGCCGTCGCCGCACCACCCGCCCATCCCGCGGCCGGGCAGGCCGCTGCCCGCCGACGTCACCGACCACCGCGAACTGTGGGACCGGGACGCGCGCGACGCGCAGGAGGTGTTCGGCGAGGCGGTCAACACCCACCGGGCGTCCGTCGGCCTGCCGCCGCTGGACGACGTGCGCGACCACGTCTTCACCGACCGCCCGTGGCTGGCCGCGGACCCGGTGCTGGCCCCGTGGCGGCAGCCGGCCGACCTCGACGTGCTGCAGACCGGCGCATGGGTGCTGCCCGACGAGCGCCCGCTGCCCGCGGACCTGGTGGCCTTCCTGGGCGCCGGCCCGGCACCGGTGTACGTGGGCTTCGGCAGCATCCCCGTGCGCGATCCGGAGGAGGTCGCCGGGGCGGCCGTCGAGGCGATCCGCGCGCAGGGCCGCCGTGCGGTCCTCTCGCGCGGCTGGGCCCGCCTGGCCCGGGTCGACGACCAGGACGACTGCTTCGTCGTCGGCGAGGTCAACCACCAGGCGCTGTTCCGCCGGGCGGCCGCCGTCATCCACCACGGCGGTGCGGGCACCACGACGACGGCCACCTGGGCGGGAGTGCCGCAGGTGCTGGTGCCCCAGGGCGGCGACCAGCCCTATTTCGCCTCCCGGGTCGCCGAGTTGGGCATCGGCACGGCGCACGACGGTCCGGTGCCGACCTTCGAGTCCCTGTCGGCCGCCCTGCGTTCGGCCCTGACGCCGGAGACGGCCGCCCGGGCCGCCGCCGTGGCCGGCGCGTTCCGCACCGACGGGGCGGCGGTGGCCGCGGAGCTGCTGCTGCGGACGTACGGCTCAGACCGTCGCCAGCTGGGGGATCAGGCTTAGCGCGTTGTCGTGGTAGACCCCGGTCAGCTGCTCCGGGGTGAACGCGGGGTCCGCGTCGAGGGCGGGCAGCGCGAGGTCCACCACGGTGTCGGCGGGGGCGGCCGGCCAGTCCGTGCCGAACAGGATGTGTTCGGCGGGCACATGGCCGAGGAGGGCCGCCGCCGGCGCCATCGGCCCCGCGGTGTCGTAGTAGAAGCGGCGCAGGTGGTCGCGGACGGCGCCGGCGTCGACCGGCGGGTCGCAGAACCGTCCCAGGGCCTCGATCCGCGGCGCGATGTACGGCAGGAACCCGCCGGCGTGCGGAAGGATCACCTTGATGTTCGGGAAGCGGTCCAGCGTCCTGCGGCTGATCATGTTCACGGCGGCGCGGGTGGTGTCCAGCAGGAAGTCGCACATGAAGTTCGGGATGCCGGGGACGGCCGCCGCGCCGGGCCGGCTCCCGGGCAGGTTGTGCGGATGGGTGTCCACCACGGCGCCGCAGTCGTCCAGCTCGTGGAACACCCGGTCGTAGGAGGGATCGCCGAGGTACACGCCCGCGTGGTTGGCCGTCACGTTCACCCCGACCGCCCCGAACTGGCCCAGTCCGCGGCGCACGGCCCAGGACGAGGCCTCGGCGTCCTCCAGGAAGAGGGGGGCGTAGAAGGCGAACCGCCCGGGATGCGAGTTCGCCACCTCCAGCATGGACAGGAGCGTGATGTTGACGGCCTCGCGCAGCTGCGCCGTCGAGTGGTACCTCGCCGGAAGCATGGGCTTGAGCACCGCCGTCGCGATGCCCACGCGGTCCATGAAGCGGATCGAGTCCTCGGCGTCGAACCGGGCCCACGGCGGCAGCTTGCGCGGGTCGACCAGCCCGTGGCGCTCGGCCCACTCGCGCCATTCCGGCGCGCAGAAGTGATGGTGCATGTCGATCTTCGCCTGCACCGCGTGGCCGGCCGCGGCCCCGGGCCCGTCCGCCGCCGGTCCCGGCAGATGCAGTTCGGAGGTACTCACAATGTCGGTCATACCGGTCCGCCGTCCGTCCGTATGGGTCTGGATTCTGGATCAGGTTCCTGCCGCGGGTACCGACGCGAATTCCCGCACGACCCGGGACGGGCCCAGGACGAGCCGGAGGTGCTGGAGACCCCGGAACGCCGCCATCGGGCCCTTGATCCACGCGGCCCCGCCCTCCTGCGCGTCGCACAGCCGCATCCCGGGGAAACGCCGCAGGAGGGCGGAGAGCGCGACTTCGAGTTCGAGCCGGGCCAGCGGCGCGCCCAGGCAGTAGTGCGTGCCGTGGCCGAAGCCGAGGTGCGTGCTCTGGAGGCCCTCGCGCGTCACGTCCATGACGTCCGGACGGTCGAACTTCTCCGGGTCCCGGTTCGCGGAGGAGATGGCGATCTGCACCAGTGATCCCGCGGGGATCCGCGTTCCCCGGACCTCGGCGTCCTCGGCCGCGTACCGGAAGGTCGACGTCTCCACCGATCCCTCGAAGCGGACGCTCTCCTCCACCGCCTGCGGGATCAGCAGCGGGTCCGCCCGGAGCCGCTCCAGCTGATCGGGACGCAGCAGCAGGTTGAGGACGGTGTTGCCGATCTGGAACGCGGTCGTCTTGTGCCCGGCGAAGAAGACGACCCACAGGGAGGACAGGAGCTCCGTCTCGTCCAGCCCCTCCTCCGCCCGGATCAGGTCGCTCAGGAAGCAGTCCGAAGGGTGCTCGCGCGTGTGCGCGATCAGCCGCGAGAAGCGGCCGCGCAGCCACTCCTCGGCCGCCAGCAGCTCGGCCTTCAGCCGGGGGTCGAACCGGGAGCGAGCCACGATCGAGAACTGTTCGGTGATCTCGGCGCGTTCGCCGTCGGGGATGCCGATCAGCTCGCACAGGACCGCGATGGGCAGCGGGAACGCGAACCGCGACATCAGGTCGACCGGTTCGGTGCCCTCGCACGCGTCGAGGAGCCGCTCGGCGATCGCGGTGATCCCCGCCCGCATCTCCTCCACCCGGCGGGGCGTGAACGCCGTCCGCAGGCTCCGCCGCAGCCGGGTGTGCCGGGGCGGGTCGGCGAACAGCACGTTGTCGTCCAGGGCGTCGAAGACGCTGCCGTACACCGCGTGGTAGGTGTCGAGCGCGCCGTGCATGTCCTTGCTGAACCGCGGGTCCGACAGGGCGTCCCGGGCGTCGTCGTAGCGGGTGATGAGGTACGTGTCGATCCCGTGCGGAGGCGTCAGCCTGCACACCGGCGCCTGCTCGCGCAGAGCCGCGTAGGCGGGATGCGGACACGTCCGGTATCCCGGAGCCCCGGCGGCCACGGCCGCCACGATCTCCTCGAGGCCGTCGCCACCCGCCGGTGCCGTCTTCTCCTGCGCCATGCTCCGCACCTTCCGTCACACTCGCGTTTCGGCGACACACCGGTTCCCTGCGGGGACGGCGGGCGAAACGTCGGCGGTCCCGTTCGAGTGGTCTTGTCCGCCCGGGACGCGGGCCCCTCGTGCGCGGTGGCCCGCGAGGGTGCGCGCCCGGCGGTCGGCCGATCGGCCGTCAGCCGTCCGGTCCGGCGGTGTGGCACGCCCGGGCGGCAGGGGACATGCATCCAGTCCACCCGACCCGTTCGTTCGGCCAGCGTTCCAAGGAGTCCGCGCATGCTCCGAAGCCTCGCCCTGGTGCTCACGACAGCCGCCTCGCTCGCCCTGCCGGCACCCGCCGCCCACGCCGCCGCCCCCGGCGCTTCCGCCGCCGCTTCCGCCGTCTCCGACGCGGACGCCGCCCTGGCCGCCGCGGCACGCGCCGCCGTCTACCGGGCGACCGCCCGCTACCAGCGGCACTCCGAGGCGGTGCGGGCCGGCTACGTGCCGGACAAGTACTGCGTCGCCAACCGCAGCGGTGCCGGCGCACTCGGCTACCCGCACTTCAACCACGCCTACGACAACTCCGTCGACCCGGCCAGACCCGCCGCGCTGTACTACGAGGACGACGGACACGGGGGCAAGCGCCTCGTCGGCGTCCAGTGGGTGGTCTACGACCGCGACCAGGACCCGGCCACGGCCGACGACCGCCCCGCCATGTTCGGCAAGCCCTTCACGGGCCCGCACCGCGGCAACTTCCCCGGCCAGCCGGTCCACTACGCCCTGCACCTGTGGCTCTGGAAGAAGAACCCCCTCGGGACGTACGAGACCTTCAACCCGGCGGTGACCTGCCTCCCCGGCACCACGCGTCCCGCCCCCGCGCCCCCGGCGTAGTGCGGCACCCGCCGGGAGCGGCGGACGTCCTCGGGGCCGGCAGTACGCCGAGGACCGCCGTGGCCTGGCTGCCCCCGGCGGAGCTGTGGCCCGTGATCCAGGGCATCCGCGAGGAACACGATCCGCAGATCCGCCGGTGGCCCCCGCACGTGAACCTCCTCTTCGGCTTCGTCCCGGAGTCGGAGTTCGAGGCGGCCGCCGGGCCGCTGGGGGCCGCGGCGGCCGAGTGCGAGCCGTTCGGCGCGCGGCTCAGCGGGGTGCGCAGTTTCCGGCACCGGGCCGGTGCGACCGTCTGGCTGGACCCCGCCGCGGCCGGCCCGGCCCCCTGGACCGCGCTCGAACGCGCCCTGGTGGAGCACTTCCCGCTCTGCCGGGGCCGCGCCCCCCGCTTCACCCCGCACCTCTCCCTCGGCCGGACCCGGGACCCGCGCCGGCTGGCCGCGGAGTGCGCCGCACGGCTGGGCAGCACGCCGGTGCGGGTCGACGAGCTCGTGGTGCTCTCGCGGCGCGGCGCCGAGCCGATGCGCCGCCGCGCCACCGTCGCCCTCGGCACGGGCGACGTGCGCTGGGAGGAGCCGGCCCCCGGCGCCCCGGGCACACCCCCGTCGCACCGGCAGCACGCCGCCTGGGCCGTCCTGACCGTGCGCATTGGGCCGGGCGGGGGACCCGGCGCGCACCTGGACCTCGTACGGGAACGGCTTCCCGGACTGCTGGCGGCCCTGACGCGGGCGGGAACGGCCGACGCCGAGGCGTGGCCGCGGCCGTTCGAGACCCTCCCGGACGGGGCACGCCTGGCGGTCGGCCTCGGACGCAACCCGCCGGACGCGGCCCGGCTCGCCGAGATCACCGCCGACTGGGCGGACCGGCCGCCCGGTGTGGAGATCGGCCGGGCCGAGGGCGGAGCCGTCCCCACGCTCGGCTGACCGCCGTACGCCGCGGCCATTACCGTCCTTTCCCGGCCATGCGCAAGGTGTTCGGCCAGGATTTCCGTGACGACGGACTAAAATGGCGGGCTGTTTGGCGCTGGATCGGAACAACCCGGGCAGACCCGGTCTCCACCGGCGACCCGGACGTTTCCGGGAACGAGACGCGAGGGCCGATGGCAGCCACACCTCACAGCGGTGCGTTCGTTTCGCTCGGTGACAGGGAGAACGACGGGGAGAACCGGGAGGAGTCCGGCAAATCTGCCCGGTTCTTCGCCGGGCCGGCCGCCCCGAAGCGCACCCTCGTGGACATCTTCGAGGCCTCTGTGCGGGACCACCCCGAAGAGCCCGCCCTCGACGACGGCACGGCCCAGCTGACCTACCGCGCGCTCGCCGTCGAGGTCGAGCGCCTGCGGGTCGCCCTCGCGGCGGCCGGGGTCGGGCTCGGCGACCGGGTCGGCGTCCGCGTGCCGTCCGGCACCAACGAGCTGTACGTGGCGATCCTCGCGGTGCTGGCGGCGGGCGCCGCGTACGTCCCCGTCGACGCCGAGGACCCGGACGAGCGGGCCGACCTGGTCTTCGGCGAGGCCGGGGTGCAGGCCGTGATGGGCGCCGGACGGCGCATCGACGTCGTCGGCCCGGCAGGCACCAGCGCTCCCACCCGTCCCACGCGTCCCACCGGTCCCGCCGGGGGCCGGATCGTCGCGCGGCCCGGCCCCGAGGACGACGCGTGGATCATCTTCACCTCCGGATCCACCGGCAAGCCCAAGGGCGTCGCCGTCACCCACCGTTCCGCCGCCGCCTTCGTGGACGCCGAGGCCGCGCTGTTCCTCACCGAGGAGCCGATCGGCCCCGGCGACCGCGTCATGGCCGGACTGTCCGTCGCCTTCGACGCCTCCTGCGAGGAGATGTGGCTGGCCTGGCGCTACGGCGCCTGCCTGGTCCCCGTCCCCCGCTCCCAGGTGCGCAGCGGCGCCGACCTCGGCCCCTGGCTGGTGGAGCAGGAGATCACCGTGGTCTCCACCGTCCCCACCCTGGCCGCGCTCTGGGAGCCCGAGGACCTCGGCGAGGTCCGGCTGCTGATCTTCGGCGGCGAGGCCTGCCCGCCCGAACTGACCCAGCGCCTCGTCACCGAGGGCCGCGAGGTCTGGAACACGTACGGCCCCACCGAGGCGACCGTCGTCGCCTGCGCCTCGCTCCTGACCGGCGAGGAGCCCATCCGCATCGGGCTCCCGCTGAACGGCTGGGAACTGGTCGTGGTCGACGAATCGGGCGAGCCCGTGCCCATGGGCGGCAGCGGCCAGCTCGTGATCGGCGGCGTCGGCCTGGCCCGCTACCTCGATCCCGAGAAGGACGCCGAGAAGTACGCCCCGCTGGAATCCCTCGGATGGGACCGCGCCTACCGCAGCGGGGACCTCGTCCGGGCCGAACCCGAGGGCCTGGTCTTCCTCGGCCGGGGCGACGAGCAGATCAAGCTCGGCGGCCGCCGCATCGAGCTCGGCGAGGTGGACGCGGCGCTCCAGGCCCTGCCCGGCGTCGCCGGCGCGGCCGCGGCCGTGCGCACCGCCCGCAGCGGCAACCAGCTGCTGGTCGGCTACCTGGTCACCCAGGACGGCTGGGACCGCGCCGACGCGGTGGAGCGGCTGCGCGCCGAGCTGCCCGCGGCCCTCGTCCCGCTGCTCGCGCCCGTCGCGGAACTGCCCACCCGTACGTCCGGCAAGGTGGACCGCGACGCGCTGCCCTGGCCGCTGCCCGACCTGGAGACCACCGGCCCCGCCGAGCAGCTGTACGGCACCGAGGCCTGGCTCGCCGAGCAGTGGAGCGAGACCCTCGGGGTGGCCGTCACCAGCGGCACCGACGACTTCTTCGCCATCGGCGGCGGCAGCCTCGCCGCCGCGCAGCTCACCACCAGGCTGCGCACCCGCTACCCGAGCGCCGCCGTACTCGACATCTACCAGCAGCCCGTGCTGCGCAAGCTGGCCCGCCGCCTGGAGAAGTCCGTACAGGAGGACGGCGCCGCCCGCACCGTCGCCCCGGTGCCGCGCCGCGCCCAAGTGGTGCAGTCGCTGCTGCTGCTCCCGCTGTTCACCGTGGTCGGCCTGCGCTGGACGGTGGCGCTGCTGGCGCTGGGCAACGTACTGCACCTGCTCGGGCCCTACCCGTGGGCGCCGACCGCCTCCTGGTGGCTCGTCGCCGCGGGAGCCGTGCTGCTGTTCAGCCCGCCCGGCCGGCTCGCCGTCGCGGCCGGCGGCGCGCGCCTGCTGCTGCGCGGGGTGAAGGCCGGACGCCACCCGCGCGGCGGCAGCGTCCACCTGCGGCTGTGGACGGCCGAGCGGCTCGCCGAGTACGCCGGCGCCACGTCGCTCACCGGTTCCTGGCTGGAACGTTACTCGCGGGCGCTCGGAGCGAAGGTCGGCCCCGAGGTGGACCTGCACTCGCTGCCCCCGGTGACCGGCATGCTCAGGCTCGGCCGCGGCTGCGCCGTGGAGTCCGAGGTGGACCTCTCCGGGTACTGGCTGGACGGGGACCGCCTCGTGATCGGCCCCGTCAAGGTCGGCGCGGGCGCCGTGGTCGGCACCCGCAGCCTGCTCTTCCCCGGCGCCCGGGTCGGCAAGCGGGCCGAGGTGGCCCCCGGTTCCGCCGTCGCCGGACAGGTCCCCACCGGCCAGCGCTGGGCCGGCGCGCCCGCCGTCAAACTGGGCCGGGCCAAGCACAACTGGCCCGGGGAACGCCCCCCGCGGGGGCTTGCCTGGCGGGCCATGTACGGGCTGACCGGCCTCGGCCTCACCGCCCTGCCCCTGCTCGCCGCACTGCCCGCCCTGCTCGTCGCGAGCCGGTTCGTCCCCTCCGGCGCCGGGCTCGCCGACGCGACCCGGGGCGCGCTGACCGCCGTGGTGCCGGGCGCGCTGGCCTACGGATTCGCCTACGCGCTGCTCCTGCTGGTCTCCGTACGCCTGCTCAGCCTCGGCCTGCGCACGGGAAGCCACCCCACGCACAGCAGGGTCGGCTGGCAGGCCTGGACCGTCACCCAGCTGATGGACCTGTCCCGGGAGACGCTCTTCCCGCTGTACGCGGGGCTGATCACCCCGGTGTGGCTGCGGCTGCTCGGCATGAAGATCGGCCGCGGCGCGGAGGTCTCCACCGTGCTCGCCCTGCCGAGCCTCACCACCGTCGGCGAGGGCGCCTTCCTCGCCGACGACACGCTGACCGCCCCCTACGAGCTGGGCGGCGGCTGGATGCGGATCGGACACTCCGAGATCGGCCGCCGCGCCTTCCTCGGCAACTCCGGAATGACCGCCCCCGGCCGGACCGTGCCCGACGACGGGCTGGTCGGCGTCCTGTCCGCCACCCCGAAGAAGGCCAAGAAGGGCAGCTCCTACCTGGGCCTGCCCCCGGTCAGACTGCCCCGCTCCACGGCCGAGGCCGACCGGAGCCGGACCTACGACCCGCCCGCACGCCTGCTGTGGGCGCGCGGACTCGTCGAACTGTGCCGCCTGGTGCCGGTCTTCTGCTCGGCCGCGCTGGCCGTGCTCACCGCGGCGGCGCTCTGCGCCCTGGTCACCGCCGGGCCGGGCCGGTGGGGGACCGCGCTGCTGTCCGGGGCCGTCCTGCTCGCCGCCGGCCTGGCCGCCTGCCTGGTCTCGGTGGCCGCGAAATGGCTCCTGGTCGGCCGGCACCGCACGGGGGAGCACCCGCTGTGGAGCGGCTTCGTCTGGCGCAACGAACTCGCCGACACCTTCGTCGAGGTGCTGGCCGTGCCGTGGCTGGTCGGATCGGTCCCCGGCACCCCGCTGCTGGGCCTGTGGCTGCGCGCCCTGGGGGCCCGGATCGGCCGGGGCGTGTGGTGCGAGAGCTACTGGCTGCCCGAGACGGACCTGGTCACGCTGGGCGACGCGGCCGGGGTGAACCGGGGCTGTGTGTTGCAGACCCACCTCTTCCACGACCGGATCTTGAGGACGGATACTGTGGTTCTCCGCGAGGGCGCCACCCTGGGCCCGGGCGGCATCGTCCTGCCCGGGAGCACGGTCGGGGCCCGCAGCACGCTGGGGCCCGCATCGCTCGTGATGGCCGGGGAATCGGTCCCCGCCGACACCCGCTGGCTGGGCAATCCGATCGAGGCGTGGCGCTCCTGACCGGGCGGCCCGCACCAGCACGCCGTACGAGCACAGCGCAGGGAGCGGAACCGGCAGTGAGCGGCCAGCAGACAGCGGTAGCGGACCCGTACTTCCCGGCCAACGGCGATGCCCGTTACCGCGTGCACCGGTACGAACTAGCCCTGGAATACCGGCCCGGCCCCAACCGGCTGGCCGGGACGGCCCGGCTCAGCGCGATCGCCGGGCGGGCGCCGCTCACCGAGTTCCACCTGAACCTGGCGGACTTCCGCATAGGCCGCGTCCTGGTGAACGGCCGGGCCCCGCACTACACCCACCGGGGCGGGAAGCTCCGCGTCCGGCCGGCCAAGCAGGTCCCCGCGGGCGCCGCCTTCACCGTGGAAGTGCACTGGTCGGGCAACCCCAAGCCCGTGCGCAGCCCCTGGGGCGGCCTCGGCTGGGAGGAGCTGACCGACGGCGCGCTCGTGGCGAGCCAGCCCGTCGGCGCACCCTCCTGGTACCCGTGCAACGACCGGCCCGCCGACAAGGCCTCGTACCTGATCTCGGTCAACATCCCCTCCGCCTACACGGTGGTCGCCGGCGGCCGGCTGCTCACCCGCACCACGAAGGCCAGCACGACGACCTGGGTGTACGAGCAGTCCGCGCCGACCTCCAGCTACCTGGTCGGCCTGGCCATCGGCATGTACCAGACGGTGCTGCTCGGCGACCCGGGACTCGGCGGGGTCCCGCAGAGCGCGTACGTGCCGGCGCACCTGCTGCCGCGGTTCTCCCGGGACTTCGCCCGGCAGCCCGCCATGATGCAGCTCTTCGGGGAACTCTTCGGGCCCTATCCCTTCGGCGAGTACGCGGTGGTCGTCGCCGAGGAGGAGCTCGACGTCCCGGTGGAGGCCCAGGGGCTCTCCCTGTTCGGCGTCAACCACGTGGACGGGGCACGCGGCTCGGAGCGCCTCATCGCGCACGAGCTCGCGCACCAGTGGTTCGGCAACAGCGTGAGCATCGCCGACTGGCGGCACATCTGGCTGAACGAAGGCTTCGCCAAGTACGCCGAATGGCTCTGGTCGGAGCGCTCCGGAGGCCGCAGCGCGCAGGAGCTGGCGTCCGTCGCGCACCGGCTGCTGGCCTCGGAGCCGCAGGACCTGAAGCTGGCCGACCCGGGCCGCAAGCTGATGTTCGACGACCGGCTGTACGAGCGCGGAGGCCTCGCCGTGCACGCGGTCCGCGTCGCCCTGGGCGACGGCGCCTTCTTCCGCATGCTGCGCGACTGGGCGTCCGTGCACCGGGGCGGAGCGGTGACCACGGCCGGCTTCACCGCCCATGCGGCCCGCTACGCGGACGAGCCGCTGGACGACCTGTTCAGGGCATGGCTCTACGAGCCGTCCCTGCCGCCGCTGCCGGTGGCCTAGCCGTCGGCGTCGTGGGGCTGCCGGGGGCGCGGGCGGGCGGCTACGACCGCGACGTCGTCCTCGGCGTGCAGGGCGTCGAGCCCGTCGCAGACGGTGTCCACCACGTCCAGGGGCCGCGCACCCGCGCTCATGCGGAGCGCGGTGAGCCGGGCCAGCGAGGCGTCGATGTCCTCGCCACGTCGTTCCACCAGGCCGTCCGTGTACAGCAGCAGGGTCTGCTCGGGGCCGATCGGGCGGGCGAGGGCCTCGTACCCCCCGACGCCGGTGCCGAGCGGCGGACCGACGGGGACGTCCAGCAGCTCACCCGTACCACCGCCGGTGAACATGGCGGGCGGCAGGTGCCCGGCACTGGCGAACACGGCCGTGCCGCGCGCCGGGTCGACCCGGACGACGAGACAGGTCGCGGGGCGGCGGGTCCCGTCCGCCGCGGACAGCGCGTCCAGCTGGCGCAGCACCCGGTGCGGGGCCAGGTCGGTGGCGGCGATCTCGCGCAGGACGGCGCGGTACGCGTTCATGTCGACGGCGGCGTCCAGGCCGTGCCCCATGACGTCCCCGACCACCAGCAGGGTGCGGCCGAAGTGCAGCCGGACCGCTTCGAACCAGTCGCCGCCGACGAGGGCGCGCCCGCCGAGGGGCAGGTAGCGGCTGGCGATCTCCAGGTTCGGGTGCGGCCGGCCCGGCTCGGCCACCAGCGCCAGCTGAAGGTCGACCGCCGTCCGCTCGGCGGCCGCCAGCCGCCGGGCGTGTCCGATGTGGATGCCCGCGAGCCGCGCCGCGACGCGCAGCGTCGCCAGCTCGTCCGCCCCGAAGCCCGCGTTCGCCCGGGCCGCCAGCACCCTCCCGTGGACCTCGCCGCGGGCGGCCAGCGGCACCCGGACCACGTGCCCGGCCGCACCGGCGGCGTGCCCCTCCCGGGACCGCATCACGGGCCGCCCCTCGTCCGGCGTGGGGGCCGGGCCCTCCAGCAGCCCGGTCGCGCCCTGCGCGGCGACGCGCTCGTGCCCCGCACCGCTGCCGGACAGCTCCACCGCCGCGGCGTCGCACAGCGTGCGGACCAGGAAGGCGGCCAGCTCCCGGCAGGTCTCCCGCTCGTCGCAGGACGTCCCGATCCGCTCCAGGGCCTCTTCCACGGCCCGCAGCCGCGACGCCTGCCCGTCCCGCTCGGACATTCCACCAGCGTGCACCAGTTCCGGGAGATCAGCAGTGCGCGTGCGCCGGCCGCCCGGGCCCGGCTCGGCGGATCCCGCGGATCCCGCGGATCCCGCCGGATCGTCATCGGGCGGCAAAGTCTTGCCCGGGCCGCGTGACCAGGCTCCGGCCTGCGCGTTTCCCCCGACGTGACGCTCGACGACCTGTACACCAGCATCGTGGCCGAGGAGATCGACTCCCCGGCCGAACCCGAACGCCTGCCCCTCCTCACCCGCGCGGAGGCCGACCTCGCCCTCGCCGTGCTCGACGTCGTCGCGGGCGGCCCCATGGACGACGAGGTACGGTCCACCGCCCGGGCCCTGTGCTCGCGGCTCGGCCCGCGCCTGTGTTCGGAAGGACCGCATTCCGGCTTGACCTCCAGGTAGGTGGAGGTTGCAGGCTTGGATCATGAACATCCGGCCAGCAGAGACCGGGGGCGCACCGACCGCCGCCCCCACCACCGACCACCCGGCCCCCGGGGCGCGCCCGGAGGACCGGCCCGCGGACTTCCTCCCCGTGCCCGACCCCAGCCCGACCGATCACCGGCCCGACCGGTGGTCCGGCGAACTGCTCGACCTCGACGCGTATCTGGCCCGGATCGGGTACGACGGCCCCCGCGAGCCCACCGTCGCCGTCCTGCACGGCCTCCAGCGCGCCCACACCACCGGCATCCCCTTCGAGAACGTCCACGCCCTCCTCGGCCGGGACCTGCCGCTCGACCTGCCCTCCATCGAGGCCCGCCTCGTCCGCGACCGCCGCGGCGGCTACTGCTTCGAGCACGTCCTCCTCTTCGCCGCCGCCGCCGAACGGCTCGGTTTCCACGTCACCGGCATGATCGGGCGGGTCAGCCTCGGCGCGCCCAAGGTCCTCCCCGCCACGCACGGCCTGCTCGCCGTGACCGCCTGCGACGACGACCGCGAGTGGCTGTGCGACGTGGGTTTCGGGGCCGGTCCCCTCGGCCCGGTCGAACTCGCCGACGGCGCCCACGTCGCGTACGACGGCTGGCGGCACCGGCTGGAACGGAGGCCCGGCGCCCACGGCATCGACCAGTGGTGGCTGTACCAGACGGCCCCCGGCCCGGCCGGACCGGACGACGACCCCGAGCGTGCCCGGACCCCCTGGATCGACCGCCACACCTTCACCCTCACCGCCCAGTACCCGATCGACTACGTCGTCGGCAGCCACTTCGTGGGCACGCACGAGCGCTCCCCCTTCGTGCGCCGCCTCTTCGCGCAGCGCATGAGCCCGGCCGTCCACCACAGCCTGGACGACCTGAAGCTCGTCACCACCCGCCCCGACGGGACGAGCACCACCGAGGAGATCGCCCCCGAGGCCCTGGACGCGACGCTGCGGGAGGTGTTCGGGATCGCCCTCACGGAGGAGGAGCTGCGCGAGATCGCCGCACGGCGGCCGGCCGCGGCCGTGGGCCCCGCTCGGTAACCACGGCCCGAGCCGGCCGGCCGGGGCCGGCCCGGCGCACTTCCCGCCGCGCAACTCCTGAGGTCTTCGCATAATGGATGGACAGATCAGCGGGTGGAAGGGGACGTCTCGTGCCATCGGCTCGGCCGGGGGGCGCGCAGGCTCACGGTCCGCTCCGGTCCGAACCGGGGACGCTGCTCGAACGCGTGCCCGTCGCCGTCTTCGGCCTCGACGACGACGACCGGGTCTGCCACTGGGGGCCCGGCGCGCGGGAACTCTTCGGCTACGACCCCATCGACGTCCTGGCGAAGCCCGGCGCCGTCCTCTTCGCCGACGGGACCCACGGCTCCTCGGAGGACTGCACCCGGCTGGCGCGGCGCGGCCGGAGCCAGGGTTACTGGAGGGGCAGGCTCCAGGCCCGGCACCAGGACGGCCGCGGCTTCCCCTGCGGCTTCCGGGCCTTCGCCGTGACTGCGGCCGGAGGCCCTTCCGTGGTGATGGTCCTGGCGAGCCGCAGCGACGAACTCGACCGGGTCAAGACCAACCTCGCCTTCCTCGACGCCCTCTTCGAGAACTGCCCCATCGGCCTGGTCATGCTCGACCCGGACCTGCGGTACGTCCACCTCAACCAGGCGCTCGCCGACATGGACGGCCTCTCCATCGAGGCGCACCTCGGCCGGCGCATGGACGAAATCATGATCATGTCCGACGGCGGCGAGTACCAGCGCATGCTCCGCGCCGTCGCCCAGGGCGGGGATCCGGTCGTCGGCGCCCTGGTGGGAACGCGCCCGCGAGGACATCCGGACCGCGACCAGGTCCGCTCGGTCAGCTTCTTCCCCCTCAGCCAGGCCGTCGGCTCCCGCCCCGGCGTCGGCGGGCTGATGGTGGACGTCACCGACCGGGAACGGGCCATCCTGGAAGCCACCGCCAGCCGCCACCGCCTCGCCCTGCTCGACGGGGCCTCCACGCGCATCGGGACCACCCTCGACGTGAACCTCACGGCACAGGAACTGGTCGACGCGTCGATGCCCGGCTTCTGCGACGGCGCGGTGGTCGAGATCGTGGAATGGATGGACGAGTCCGAGGACTTCGACCCGGACCTGCCGCTGATCACCCGCAGGATCGCCTCCGGGACGATCCTTCCCCCGCCCGCCGTGGAACTCGTGAGCGGGGTGGGCAAGGTGCGCTATCCGCCGGGCTCCGTCATCCACGACATGCTGAGCACCGGCCGCGCCATCTCCGCCGAGGTGAACTCCGAGTTCCTGGCCCGGACCGTCCTCACCGAGTCGCGCACCCGGATCATGGCCGAGAGCGGGGTGGCCTGCGTGCTCGTCGCCCCGCTCATCGCCCGGGACACCGTCCAGGGGATCGCCATGTTCGGCCGCTCCGCTGAGCGGCCGGCCTTCACCCGGGAGGACGTGCTCCTCGCCGGCGAACTCGCCTCGCGCGCCGCGATCTGCCTGGACAACGCCCGCCTGTACAGCCGTGTCCAGGACATCGCCCTCACCCTCCAGCGGGCCCTGCTGCCCCGCGCCCTGGAGACCGGACCGCACATGGACGTGGCGCACCGGTACGTCCCCGGAAGCCGGATCACCGAGGTCGGCGGCGACTGGTACGACGTGACCAGCCTGCCCGACGGCCGGGTCGCCCTCGTCGTGGGCGACGTGATGGGGCACGGGGTGTCGGCCGCTGCCTCCATGGGCCGCCTCCGCATCACCGCCGACGCCCTGGCCGGACACGTCGACGACCCCGCCGAGCTGCTGGCCGAGCTCGACGCCTGCGCCCAGGTGGCCGGGATCGAGCTCGCGACCTGCCTGTACATCGTCTACGACCCGACGAACGGCCACGCCCGCATCGCCGGCGCCGGCCACCCCCCACCCCTGCTGCTGCGCCCCGACGGCACGGTGGAGACCATCGGCGCGGACGCGGGCGTACCGCTCGGCGTCGGCGGCTTCCCCTTCCGCACGACCGAGATCGAGCTCCCCGCCGACGCGACCCTCGCCCTCTACACCGACGGCCTCATCGAGGCACGCGGCCGGGACATCGACACCGGTCTGGACGCCCTGCGCGCCGAACTCGCCGGACCAGCGGGAACGTTGGAGGCCGTGGCGGACCGCATCCTCGCGAACCTGCTGCCCATCCCGCCGACCGACGACACCGTCCTCGTCCTGGCCCGCGTCCGCCGCGCCCCCTGAACTTGGCACCGGCCGCCCGGTCGCCGGGCGACCCCTCGCGGGCGATACTGGATGTCACGCCGCGTGGAGGCGACATGCGCGAAACGGAGCACGGCGGCCCGGGCCCGGCCCCGGCGCCCGCCGGCGGCACGGCAGCGGTCGTGCTGGACGACGCGGGCGTGGTCGTGGCCTGTTCCGAAGCGGCCGCGAGTCTGCTGGACTGCACGCCCGGCCGGGTCTGCGTCCCGCTGCTGGCACTGCTCCCGGGCGGGGGATCACCCACGGCCCCGAACGGGCGCCCCGTGACCCCACCCGGCGCGGGCCCGGCCGGCCGCCGTGCCGGACCGGCGTTCGAGCTGGTCGGCCTCGGGGTGCGGGCCGCGGACCACGCCGTCCCCCGCGCGCGGTGGCTGGTGCTGTTGACCCCCGCCGCGACCAGGGCGGAGACCGCCGAGCGGGACGCGGAGCGGCGCCGGGCGGCGCTGGCCCAGGCCGCGATCGCGACCATCGGAACCTCCCTCGACGTCACGGGGATGGCCGAGACCCTGGTGAACCTGCTCGTCCCCGACTTCGCCGACCTGGCCACCGTGGACCTCGCCGAACCGGTACTGGTCGGCGACGAACCGCCGTACCTCGACTCCGGCGGTGACGTCCGGCTGCGCCGGGCCGCCGCCGCGCAGAGCCCGGGGATCTCCGCGGAGGACCTCCTGCCCGTCGGGGAGGCCGTCCCTCCGGTCCCCGACAACGACCTGATGGCTCCCTTCATGGACGGGCTGGCCGTACTGGTCTCCGACGTGTCCGTGCTCCGCACGGCCCTCGGAGTGGACCCCGCGACCCTGCCGCTCTTCATCCCCGGCGGGGCGCACTCCTCCGTGGCGGTGCCGCTCTACGCACGGGGGCTGGTCCTCGGATGCGTGACGGTCTGGCGCGCCCAACTCCCGTCCGCGTTCGCGGAAGAGGACGCCGCCCTCCTCCTGGACGTCGTCTCCAGGGCGGCGATCGGCGTGGACAACGCCCGCCGCTACACCAAGGAGCACCGGTCGGCCGTGGCCCTGCAGCGCAGCCTGCTGCCGACCTCCGCCGTCAACACGCCCGCCGCCGACTCCGCCGGGATCTACCAGCCGGCGGGCGGCGGCGTGGGCGTCGGCGGGGACTGGTTCGACGTGATCCCCCTGCCGTCCCTGCGCGTGGCGTTCGTCGTCGGCGACGTCGTCGGGCACGGCCTCGACGCCACCGCGGCCATGGCGAGACTGCGGACCGCGGTGCAGACCCTGGCCGACCTCGACCTCGACCCGGGCGAACTGCTCACGCACCTCGACGACCTGGTGCTCGGCTTCTCCGACGAGCACACCAGCGGCGCCTCGCCCTCGGAGCGGGCGGTCCTCGGAGCGACCTGCCTGTACGCCGTCTACGACCCGGTGACGAAGAGGTGCACCGTCGCCACGGCCGGACATCCGCCCCCCGCCCTCCTGCCGCCTGCCGGAGAGCCGGTCTTCGTCGGCATGGCGCCGGGGCCGCCGCTCGGCGTGGGCGGAGTGCCCTTCGAGGTCACCGAGTTCGCGGTGGAGCCCGGCAGCCTGCTGGCCTTCTTCACGAACGGGCTCGTGGGCAGCCGCGGCGGCGACATCGAGGAGGGGCTGGAGCGGCTGCGGGCCACGCTCGCGGGCGCCGACCGCACCCGGCCCCTGGAGGAGGTCAGCCAGGGCGTCTTCGACGGAGTGCTCCCCGGCGAACCCGCCGACGACGTCGCCCTGCTGCTCGCCCGCACCCACGCGCTCCCGTCCGCCCGGGTCGCCGAGTGGGAGCTCGAAGCCGATCTGTCGCTCGTGGCCCGCGCCCGTGAGCTGGTGCTACGACAGCTGTCCGAGTGGGAGTTGGACGAGCTGGGCTTCGTGACGGAACTCGTCGCCAGCGAACTCGTGACGAACGCCATCCGCTACGCGGGCGGACCGGTCGGGCTCCGGCTGATCCGCGACCGGGTACTCGTCTGCGAGGTCTCCGACCCCAGCAGCACCCAGCCCCGGCTGCGCCGGGCGCGGGAGACGGACGAGGGCGGGCGCGGCCTCTTCCTCGTCGCCCAGCTCGCCGACCGCTGGGGCAGCCGGTTCACCGGCACGGGCAAGACGATCTGGACGGAGCAGGCCATCGGCGGCCCCCAGATCTGAGCGGCGGCCCGGGATCCGCCACCCGACGCGCCCGTCTGCCCGACAGCTCTGTTCCTTCTGTGGTTACACGTGTAATCTCCGAGTCTTACGACTCTTGAAGTGAAGCTTCTAGGAGCATTCGATGGCAGACACTCCGGCCCCCCGGCCGCGCATCCTGACCGCTCCGGACGGCACGCGGTTCCGTGATCTCAACGGCAACGGCGTCATGGAACCCTGCGAAGACCCCCGCCTCCCCGCGCCGCCGAGCGCAAGCGGGACCTCCTCGGGCGCATGACGCCGGAGGAGAAGGCGGGTCTCCTCTTCCAGAACTTCGGCGCCTCGGACCGAGCGCCGCTCGACGTGCTCTTCGGCCGAGGGGCGGCTGCCCTTCGAACTGCCCCGCTCGATGGAGAGCGTCCTGGCGGGACGCGAGGACGTGCCGAACGACTCGGGTGACCCGCTCTCCTCCCTACGGCCACGGCCTGCGGCCGGGCTGACCCGGCCGCCGGACGGGGGCGGCGGCCCGGAAGCCGTCGTCCCCGGCCGGCGGAGCCGGTTCCGCCGACCCGGGACTCCCCGCGATGCAGGTAGTCATACGTATGACGCCACGTTATCGAAATCAAATATCGCGTCTTCTTGACGGTCGCAATTTTGGCGAGATACTTGCTCCACTCTCCCCGCTGCCCCGAGATGAGGTGCCGCCCCATGGAGCTCTCCCCGTCCGCGCACGTCGACACGTTCTGTCGCGACCGGCTCCCGCCCTTCCCCCTCTGGCCCGAACTGCACTTCGACCTGCCGGAGTTGCGCTACCCGGACCGGCTCAACTGCGCCGAGCGACTGCTGGACGAAGCGGTCCGGCGCTGGGGTCCCGACCGGCCCTGCCTGCTGACCCCACCGAGCGGTGGACCTATGGCGACCTGCTGCACCGCGTCAACCAGGTCGCGCAGGTGCTCACCGAGGACTTCGGCCTCGTGCCCGGCAACCGGGTCCTGCTGCGCGGCCCCAACAACCCCTGGCTGGTGGCCACTTGGCTGGGCGTGCTGAAGGCCGGCTGCGTGGCCGTCACCACCATGCCGTTGCTGCGGGCCGCCGAGCTCGCCGAACTGACCGGCATCGCCAGGCCCGCCCTCGCGGTGTGCGACCACCGTTACCTGGACGGACTCGCCGCCGCCGTGGACGGGGCGGACTCCGGGCCGGCCGTGCTGGCCTACGGCGGGGCGGGCGGGGCCGATCTGGTGGCGCGCTGCGCGGCCAAGGACGGGCGGTTCGCCGCCGTGGCCACCGCCGCCGACGACGTGGCCCTGATCGCGTTCACCTCCGGTACGACCGGTCGGCCCAAGGCGACCCTGCACTTCCACCGGGACGTGCTGGCCAACGCGGACACCTTCTCGCGGCACGTCCTGCGGCCCCGCCGGGACGACGTGTTCACCGGCACCCCGCCGCTGGCCTTCACCTTCGGGCTCGGCGGGCTGGTGGTCTTCCCCCTCGCGGTGGGTGCCTCCACGCTGCTCGTCGAGCAGGCCTCCCCGCAGCGGCTGGCCGAACTCGTGGAGGAGCACGGGGTCACCGTGCTCTTCACCGCGCCCACGGCCTACCGCGCGATCATGGCGGCTGGCGAGGCGGGCCGGCTGGCCGGGCTGCGGCGCTGCGTGTCGGCGGGGGAGGCGTTGCCGGCGGCGGTGTGGGAGGAGTTCCACGCGGCCACCGGCCTGCGCATCATCGACGGGATCGGCGCCACCGAGATGCTCCACGTGTTCATCTCGGCCTCCGACGGCGACATACGCCCCGGCTCCACGGGCAGGCCCGTCCCCGGCTACCGGGCCCGTGTGGTCGACGAGCAGGGCGAGCCCGTCCCCGACGGGCAGCCGGGCCTCCTCGCCGTCACCGGCCCCACGGGCTGCCGGTACATGGAGGACCCGCGGCAGACCGCGTACGTCAGGAACGGCTGGAACATCACCGGCGACACCTACGTCCGCGATGCCGACGGCTACTTCTGGTACGTGGCCCGCAGCGACGACATGATCGTCTCCTCCGGCTACAACATCGCCGGCCCCGAGGTCGAGAAGGCGCTCGCCTCCCATCCGCACGTCGAGGAGTGCGGCGTCGTCGGAGCCCCGGACGAGGAGCGCGGCATGCTCGTCAAGGCGTACGTGGTCCTGCGCCCCGGGGTCGCGCCGGACGCAGCCTCGGTCAAGGAGCTCCAGGACCACGTGAAGCGGACCATCGCGCCCTACAAGTACCCGCGCGCCGTCGAGTTCGTGACCGAGCTCCCGCGCACGGGCAACGGCAAGCTCCAGCGGGCCGAGCTGCGCAGACGGGCCGAGCTGGGCAGGCGGGCCGAGCTGGGCAGGCGGACCGGGACCGCGAGCGCCCGGCGGCAGGCCCCGGACGCGGCACCGGCCCCGGCGGACGACTGCGCCGCCGGCTGCCCCGAGGCCCTCGTGCGGAACCTGCCGAGCATCGTCGTCGAGCGGCGCGTCGAGTGGCAGGACACCGACGCGGCCGGCCACTACCACCACTCCACCGTCGTGCGCTGGGTCGAGGCGGCCGAGGCCGTCCTGCTGCGCAGGCTCGGGCTGTCGCACCTCTTCGGCAGCACGCCCCGGGTCCACTTCGAGGCCGATTACCGGGCCCGGCTGTGGTTCGGCGACACCGTCCGCACCGAACTGAGGGTCACCGAGGTCGGTACCAGCTCCCTCCACTACGCCTTCACCGTCCGGGGCGAGGGGGAGGGGGAGGGCGCGGCCGCGAGCGGCCGGATGGTCATCGCGCACTCGGCCGCACGGGCCACGGGCTCCGCGGCCTGGCCCGATGACGTCCGCGAGGTCCTCACCAAGTCCGGGCCCCAGGCGCCCGAACTCTTCACCTGATGTGTCGAATCCTTGACGCTCGCCAAATCGACGACATATTCTCTTGCCCGGAACCACCAGGAGGAACACCGTGCGCGTAGCAGTCATCGGAGGGGGGCCCGGCGGGCTGTACTTCGCGGCCCTGGCCCAACAGCTCTCCCCGGAGTGGGACATCACGGTGTGGGAGCGCAACGCCCGCGACGACGCGTTCGGATTCGGCGTCGTCTTCTCCGACGAAACGCTCGACGGCATCGCCCAGGCCGATCCGGCCGTGTTCGCAGCCATGTCCGCGGAGTTCGCCCGCTGGAGCGACATCGACGTCCGCTACGGCGGCGAGGTCCACGTCTCCGGCGGCCACGGCTTCGCCGCCCTCGACCGCAACCGGCTGCGGGAGATCCTGCAGACGCGCTGCGCGGACCTCGGGGTGACCGTCCACTACGGGACCGGGGCGCCGCCCGTGGAGGAACTCTCCGCCGGCTACGACCTGGTGGTCGCCGCCGACGGGATCCGCTCCACGGCCCGCGAGACGTACCGGGACAGCTTCCGGACGGAACTGGACGAGCGGCACTGCCGCTACATGTGGCTCTCCACCGACCGCGTCTTCGAGGCCTTCACCTTCATCGTGGAGAAGGGGGACTTCGGCAGCATCCAGGTCCACGCCTATCCCTACGACGGCGAGCGCAGCACCTTCATCGTCGAGATGGCGGAGGAGGACTGGCGGCGGGCGGGCTTCGAGGCCTTCGCGGACCGGGAGTTCGGCCGCGGCGAGAGCGACTGGGCGAGCGTCCGGCGGTGCGAGGAGATCCTGGCCGGCCACCTCGAAGGCCGCCGCCTGATCCCCAACGCCTCGAAGTGGATCCGGTTCACGACCGTCCGCAACGCCTCCTGGAGCCACGGGAACGTCGTCCTGCTCGGCGACGCGGCCCACACCGCGCACTTCTCCATCGGCTCCGGCACCAAGCTCGCCATGGAGGACGCGCTCGCCCTGGTCGCATGCCTGCACGAACACCCCGACGTGCCGTCGGCGCTCACCGCGTACGAGGGCGAACGCCGGCCGGTCGTCGAATCCACCCAGCGCGCCGCCCAGGCCAGTCTCGAATGGTTCGAGAACATCGGCCGCTACACCGGGCAGGACCCGAGACAGTTCGCCTTCAACCTCCTCACCCGCAGCCGCCGCGTCACCTACGACAACCTGCGCGTGCGGGACGAGCGGTTCACCGACGCGGTCGACTCCTGGCACGCCGGGCTGAGCGCGCCCCCGGCCATCCGGGCCGGCGGCGCGGACACCGTCCCCGGAGCCGTGCCGCCGATGTTCCGGCCGTTCCGGCTGGGCGGCCTGCACCTGCGCAACCGCGTCGTCGTACCGCCCACCGCCCTGTACACGGCGCGGGAGGGAGTCCCCGGCGACTTCGAACTCGTCCACCTGAGCACCCAGGCGCTCGGCGGCGCCGCCCTGGTCTTCGCCGGGATGACGGCGGTGAGCGCCGACGGCCGCGCCACCCCGGGCTGCCCCGGCCTGTACACGGACGGCCAGGAGGCCGCCTGGCGGCGGATCGCCGCATTCGTCCACGGCCAGTCGGACACCTGCCTGGGCATCCAGCTCACCCACGCCGGCCGCCGCGCCGCGACCGCCGTGCCCCGGCCGGACGGCAGGGCCGCGCCGCTCGGAGCCGCGGGGTGGCCGCTCGTCGCCGCCTCCCCGCTGCCCTGGAGCGAACTCGCCGGCGTTCCGCGCGAGGCGACCCGCCAGGACATGGACGACATCGCCCGCGACTTCGTGGCCGCGGCCGAACGCGCCCACCGCGCCGGTTTCGACGCCCTGGAACTGCAGTACGGCCACGGCCACCTGATGTCCGGCTTCCTCTCCCCGCTGACCAACACGCGTACGGACGGATACGGCGGCGGCCTCGCCGGCCGGCTGCGCTTCCCCCTGGAGGTGCTGCGCGCGGTGCGCGCCGTCTGGCCCGAGGGCAAGGCGCTCGTGGTCCGGATGTCCGCCGCGGACTGGGCCGAGGGCGGCACCAGTGAGGCCGACGCGGTGGAGATCGCCCGGGCCCTGGCAGAGGCCGGAGCCGACGCGGTCGACGTGTCCACCGGCGAGGTCGTCCCGCACGAGCGCCCCCGGTACGGCCGCAGCTACCAGACCCCGTACGCGGACCTGATCCGCAACGCCACCGGCGTCCCCACCATCGCCGTCGGCGCCATATCCACCTACGACGACGTGAACTCGATCGTCCTGGCCGGCCGGGCCGACCTGTGCGCCGTGGGCCGCGCCCACCTCCACGACCCCCTGTGGGCCCTGCACGCCGCGGCCGCCCAGGGCTACAGCGGCCCGGCTGCGCCCTGGCCGGCCTCCTGGAAGGCGGGCAGCGGCCGCCCGCCGGGCGCCCGTACGGACCGGGTCCCGCCCCGGCTCCAGCTGCTCCGCGAGGCCGCGCCGCCCGTGCACCAGCGCTGGGTACCGCCCGTTCCGGCCGCCGCCGCAGCCGCCCGCTGACTGGAGACCCGATGGACCATCTGCCCCGCTTCACCGCCGCGGCCGTGCAGGCCGCCCCCGTGTACCTCGACCCCGCGGCCACCGTCGACAAGGCGATCGGGCTGATCGCCGAGGCCGCCGCGGCCGGAGCCGGACTCGTCGTGTTCCCCGAGGTGTTCGTCCCCGGCTACCCCTACTGGAACTGGACGATGAACCCCGTCCAGGGCTCACCCTGGTTCGAGCGCCTCCAGCGTTCCGCCGTCGACCTACCCGGCCCGCACGTCGACCGGCTCCGCGGGGCCGCCCGCCGGCACGGCGTCGTCCTCGTCATCGGGGTCAACGAGCGCAGCCCGTACAGCCTCGGCGTCCTCTACAACACCCTGCTCACCATCGGACCCGACGGGGAACTCCTCGGCGTGCACCGCAAGCTGGTGCCCACCTGGGCCGAGAAGCTCACCTGGACCGGCGGCGACGGCAGCTCGCTGAAGGTGCACCCCACGCCCGTCGGCCCGCTCGGCGCCCTGGCCTGCGGCGAGAACACCAACACCCTGGCCCGCTTCACCCTCCTCGCGCAGGGCGAACTCGTCCACGCGTCCTGCTACATCGCCCTGCCCGTCGCCCCCGCCGACTACGACATGGCCGACGCCATCGCGGTCCGCACCGCGGCCCACAGCTTCGAGGGCAAGGTCTTCTCCGTGGTGGCCTGCTCCACCGTCTCCCCGGAGATCGTGGACATGCTCGCCGGGGACGACGAGGAACTGCGCGCGCAGTTCACCCGCCCCCGCAGCGCCCTCTCCGGGATCTTCGGCCCCGACGGCCGCCCCGTCACCGCACCGCTCGTCGACGACGAGGGCATCGTCTACGCCGAGATCGACCTCGCCCGCTGCGTCCAGCCCAAGCAGATGCACGACATCGTCGGCCACTACAACCGCTTCGACGTCTTCCGGCTCCACGTCGACGACCGCCCCCGCACCCCGGTGACCTTCGCGACCGACACCGCGCGCAGCACCACGCCACCCCTGCCCACCGAGGCACTCGGCCCCCTCGAGGAGGACTCATGACCACCGAGTACGACGACAGCCGACCGGGCCGCGCCCGGGTGTCGACGAGCCCCGAACTCACCGCCTACTACGAGGAACTCGCCGAGCTCGAAGCGGGCGCCCTGTGGACCGTCGCCAACGACATCGAGCCCTGGTACCCGCAGCCCGAGTCGGTTCCGGTGCTGTGGCGTTACGAGGACCTGCGGCCGCTCGTCCACAAGGCCCTGCCGCTCGTCAGGGCCGACGACGCCGGCCGGCGCGTGGTCATGCTCGTCAACCCCGGCCGCAGGGACGTCAGCGCCGCCGTGGGCCTGCTCTACACCGGCCTGCAGATCATGGGACCCGGCGAGGCCATGACCGCCCACCGGCACCAGGCGGCCGCCCTGCGCTTCGTGCACGAGGGCACCGGCGCCTGGACCGTCGTGGACGGGCAGAAGCTGAAGGTGGCGCCGGGTGACTTCGCCATCACGCCGAACGGGACCTGGCACGAGCACGGCAACGAATCCGGGGACGCCCCCGTGATCTGGCAGGACGGACTCGACATACCCCTGGTCAACGCGCTGGACGCCGGCTTCTACGAGGTCCACCCCGAGCTGTACCAGACCCCCGGAAAGGTGATCAACTCCTCCGTCCTGACCTACGGCGGCAACCTGCTCCCGTACGGCACGGAGAAGTGGACCCGGCCGTACTCGCCGCTCCTCGCCTTCCCGTGGGAGCCCACCTACGAAGCCCTCCGCAAGCTCGCGAAGGCCACCGAGGGCTCTCCGTACGACGGCGTGATCGCCGAGTACACCAACCCCCTCACCGGCGGGCCCGTCATGCCCACCATGGGCGCCCACTTGCAGCTCCTGCGCCCCGGCCAGGCCACGCTCGCGCACCGCCACACCGGCTCGGTCGTCTACACCGCCGCCAAGGGGCGCGGCGTCTCCGTGATCGCCGGGCAGCGCTTCGCATGGAAGCAGGGCGACATCTTCTGCGTCCCCTCCTGGGCCTGGCACGAGCACCACAACCCCGACCCGTCCGAGGACGCCTGCCTGTTCTCCTTCAACGACTTCCCCGTGATGCGCTCCCTGGGCTTCTTCCGGGAAGAGGCGTACCCGGACAACGGCGGTCACCAGCCCGCCGCCTGAGCCGCCCCGCCGCACCGGAGGCCCTGCCGGCCCTGACACCGGCTCCGGTGCGGCGGGGCACCCCCTCTCCCTCCCCCCAAACCCAAGGAGCAGCCATGCGACTGGTCACCTACACCCACACCGCCCCCGACGGACCCCCCCGCCTCGGGGCCCGGATCGACGACCGCGTGGTCGACCTCGCCGTCCTGGCGAGCCGGGCGGGCGTGCGGCTCCCGCTGGACCTGCTGTCGTTCATCAGGGCCGGCGCCCCCGCCCGGGACGCCGCGCGCGAACTGCTCGCGGGCGGCCCGGCGGCCTGGCCCGCCGACGCCGTGCACCGGACCGAGGAGGTGTCGCTGCGCGCCCCGCTGCGCCCCGGCAAGATCATCGGCGTCGGGCTGAACTACGTCGAACACGTGGAGGAGTCCAGCCGCAGCCTGGACACCGACAAGGAGAGGCCCACGCGGCCGGTGCTCTTCAGCAAGCCCGCCACCGCCGTCACCGGCCCCGGCCAGCCGATCCTGCACAACGGCGGCCTCACCGCCCAGCTGGACTGGGAGTGCGAACTGGCCGTGGTCATCGGCCGCACCGCGTTCCGCGTGCGCGAGGAGGACGCGTACGGCCACGTCTTCGGCTACAGCATCGTCAACGACATCAGCGCCCGCGACCAGCGCCGTTCCGGCCAGTGGTTCTTCTCCAAGGGCCAGGACTCCTACGCGCCCTTCGGCCCCGAAGTCGTCACCGCCGACGACATCCCGGACCCGATGGACCTCGACCTCTCGCTGCGCGTCAACGGCGTCACCAAGCAGAAGTCGAACACCCGGCACATGCTCTTCCCCATCGCCCGCCTCATCGCCGACATCTCCTCCGGTGTCACCCTGGAACCGGGCGACGTCATCGCCACCGGATCGCCCGCCGGCGTCGGAGCGGGCATGGTCCCGCCGGAGTTCCTCGTCCCCGGCGACACCGTCGAGGCCACCGTCGAAGGCATCGGCACCCTGACCAACCCCGTCGTCGACGCCCGCTGAGGAGCGAGAATGTCCTCCCGTACCTACCGCATCGGCCAGATCGTGCCGAGCTCCAACGTCACCATGGAGACCGAGGTCCCGGCCATCCTGCGGGCCCGCGAGTCCCTCGCACCCGAACGCTTCACCTTCCACTCCAGCCGGATGCGCATGACCCATGTGACCCCGGAGCAGCTGAAGGCCATGGACGCCGACTCCGACCGGTGCGCCGTCGAACTCTCCGACGCGCACGTGGACGTCCTCGGCTACGCCTGCCTGGTGGCCATCATGAGCATGGGGCTCGGCTACCACCGCACCTCCGAGGAGCGGCTGCACCTGCGCACCGTGGAGAACGGGGCCCCCGCCCCGGTCGTCACCAGCGCCGGAGCGCTCGTGCACGGACTGGGGACCCTCGGGGCGAAGAAGATCGTGCTGATCGCCCCGTACATGCGGCCCCTGACGAAGACCGTCGTCGACTACCTCACCCACGAGGGGATCGAGGTCCTCGACCACACCGCCCTGGAGATCCCGGACAACCTGGACGTCGCCGCGCACGACCCCGCCCGCCTCCCCGGCCTCGCCGCGGCGCTGGACCACGCCGACGCCGACGCCGTCGTACTCTCCGCCTGCGTGCAGATGCCCTCCCTGGGCGCCATCGACGAGGCCGAACAGCTCCTCGGCAAGCCCGTCGTCTCGGCGGCCGTGTGCACGGCGCACCAGATGCTGCGCACCCTCGGCCTCCCGGCGGTGGCCCCCGGCGCGGGCCACCTCCTGTCCGGGGCCCACGCCTGACCGCCGGCGCGGCCGCCGCGCCGCCGCCCGCCGAGCCGTACCGGCACCTGGACGGGGCCCCAACGGCCCGGCTCGGTAGGATCGCGACCGCACACGACGGAAGGCGATCATGGCGGACACTCCGATTCGGCCCAGTTCATTGATCAACACGGTCTACGGAGCGTTCCTGCGGCGCCTCGGCGGGTGGATCTCCGTCGCCGACCTGATCACCCTGATGTCCGAACTGGACGTCGACGGCCCGGCGGCCCGCTCGGCGATCTCCCGCCTCAAGAAGAAGGGCGTACTGGAACCGGAGCGCCGCGGCGCCACCGGCTACCGGCTCAGCCCCGCCGCACAGCCCGTCTTCGACGAGGGCGACCGGCGGATCTTCGGCAGCCTGGAGCCGGCGAAGCTGAGCGACGGCTGGGCCATGGCCGTCTTCTCCGTCCCGGAGTCCGAGCGCTCGTACCGCTACCAGCTGCGCACCCGGCTGACCTGGCTCGGCTTCGGGAACATCGCCCCGGGTGTGTGGCTGGCCCCCGGCCGGCTCCTCGGCGACGCCCGCGACATGCTCGTCCGGCGCGGGCTGAGCGACTACGTGCACCTGTTCGCCGCGGACTACGCCGCCTTCAGCGACCTGCCCGGCACGGTCAGCTCGTGGTGGGACTTCCCGGCGATCCAGGAGCAGTACGCCGGGTTCACGGAGGCGTACGGACCCGTCGCCGGAACGCTGGCCGAGCAGGGCGCCGTCGACGGCGCCGAGGCCTTCCGCCACTACGTCCCGATGCTCACCCAGTGGCGCCGGCTGCCCTACCTCGACCCCGGCCTGCCCGCCGAACTGCTGCCCGCCGACTGGAACGCGGTCGCCGCGCGCCAGACGTTCCAGCGGCTGAACGACGTACTCGCCGCCCCGAGCCTGAGGCACGTACAGGAGGTCACCGGGCTGGCGGAGGAGACCGCGCGGGGGTAGACACGCTCTGCCCTGCCCTGCCCTGCCCTGCCCCGCATCCGACCGCATCCCCGGACCCTGGAGTTCCGCCGTGGCCACGACCCCCGAACCCCCTGCCGTCCGGATCGAACGCGACGGCCCCGTCCGCACCGTGATCCTGAGCCGTCCCGGGGTCCGCAACGCGGTCGACGGCCCGACGGCGGCCCTGCTCGCCGACGCCTTCCGTGAGTTCGAGGCGGACGAGGACGCGTCCGTCGCCGTGCTGTGGGGGGAGGGCGGCACGTTCTGCGCCGGTGCCGACCTCAAGGCCGTCGGCACCGACCGCGGCAACCGGGTGGAGGCGGACGGCGACGGCCCCATGGGTCCCACGTGGATGAGCCTGACCAAACCCGTGATCGCCGCGATCAGCGGCCACGCCGTGGCGGGCGGGCTCGAACTGGCCCTCTGGTGCGACCTGCGCGTGGCGGAGGAGGACGCCACGTTCGGCGTGTTCTGCCGCCGCTGGGGCGTCCCGCTGATCGACGGCGGTACCGTCCGGCTGCCGCGCCTGATCGGCGAGAGCCGGGCGATGGACCTGATCCTCACCGGCCGCCCCGTGACCGCCGCCGAGGCCCACGGGATCGGCCTCGTCAACCGTCTCGTACCGCCCGGGGAGGCCCGCGGCGCGGCGGAGCGGCTCGCCCGCGAGATCGCCGCCTTCCCGCAGCTGTGCCTGCGGCACGACCGGCTCTCCGTACGGGAACAGCACGGGCTGGGGGAGCGGGAGGCCCTGGCCGCCGAACACCGCCACGGCCTCGTCCCGCTCACCGCGGGCGAGACGCGGTCCGGCGCCGACCGGTTCGCGGGCGGCGCCGGCCGCCACGGCTCCTTCACCGACTGACCGGCAGGGCCGGGCCGAAGCCCCGTAGCAGCTGTGGGCGGGCGGCGGAAGGCGCGCTGTCAGGTGCGTCCTTCCGCCGCCCGCGTCCTCAGGAGGCCCGCACGCGTGCCGCGTCGGCCTGTCCGCCGCCCCAGGTGAGGGTGACGGGGGTGGTGGACGGCGGCTCGGGGGTGGCCAGCCAGCCCAGGAGTGCGCCGTCGCGGCTGACGGTCACGGCGGCGGTTCCGGCGGGCAGGTCCAGGGCCCAGCCGTCGCCGGTGACCCGGTCCTCGCCGCCGGTCGGGTTGAAGGCGCCGACGATACGGACGCCCGCGGGCCCGGAGCGGCTCAGGACGCGCGCCCTGCCGCGGGCCGTCGCCGGGCGCGGCGCGTCCGGGACCGGCAGCGCCGCGGCGAACGAGGCCACGAAGGCGGCGACCGCCCCGTCCGCGGGCTCCCCGGCGGGCAGCGTCAGCACACCGGGGCCGTCGCAGCCGCCCGGGAGGCCGGCGCGCAGTACGGCGACGGGGAGCTCCGTACCGTCCCCGTCCGGCCCGGGAGGCGTGTCCAGCCAGGCCGGGGCGATCAGCCGGCCGGAGCGGGCCAGCTCCCCGTGGACGGCGTCGGCGAGTTCCGCGAGGACGGTACGGCCGGTGCGCTGCCAGGCGCCCGCCTCCGGCAGGGTCCGGTCGACGAGGACCACCGCGTCGTGGTCCGGGGTGCTGGCGAGCAGCACCTCGCCGAAGCGGTCGAGGAACGCGGCGAGCAGGCGCAGGCCGGCCGCGTTGGCCTGGTGGGCGCCGGACTCGGCGAGCGGCGCGCCGGGGCTGTACGGCGGTGCGTGGAGGGCCGGATCGACGCCTTCGGAGCGCAGCCCGTCGGGGTCCATGTCCACCAGGGCGCCCCAGCTGCCCGTGGCGCAGGCGGTGTAGACGCTGACGGTCGTTGAGCCCAGCAAGAGGGCCAGCAGGGCGTTGAAGACGGGGGTGGCGGGCTCGGCGAAGGCCGGATCGGTCCAGGTGAACCCCCAGTTGGCCTCGATCACGTCGGTGCCGCCGAGCAGGATCCCGGTCAGGTGGGAGCCGAAGGCGCCGGTGTCGCGGGCCGGGTTGCCGACCCACTCGGTGTGCCCGGTCAGGTGCGCCGAGCCCTGGACGGCGCGCTGCCGGGCCGCCCAGGCGTCGAGGGCGGCGCGCGGCGCGGCGGTCGCGGTCAGGGGCACGTTGGCCAGCCGTACCGGGCCCGCCGGGAAGAGCCCGGAGATCCAGTCCCACACGTCGACGATGGCGTGTCCGGACCACTGCGACCACAGCCGGCGCCGGTCACCGGTCCACCCGGTGACGTCCTCGCCGGTCCGCCCGGCCTCGTCGTGCAGGCCGCGTCCGGCCAGCCAGCGGGCGAAGGCCTCGCGGGCGGCCGGTGAGGCGTCCTGCGCGTCCACGGGGAGGTGGGCGTCGCCGACGGTGCCCTCGTTGCCGAGCTGGAGGGCGACCACGGGGCCGCCGGGGGC
Organism: Streptomyces sp. NPDC053432; assembly: GCF_055585365.1. Taxonomy (NCBI): domain Bacteria; kingdom Bacillati; phylum Actinomycetota; class Actinomycetes; order Kitasatosporales; family Streptomycetaceae; genus Streptomyces; species Streptomyces sp. NPDC053432. The sequence continues at coordinate 568,127 of NZ_JBVJKF010000001.1, read as the reverse complement.
GGCGGCCGGGGCGACGACCTCGTCGGCGACGGCCTTCAGCCAGACCTCCGTCGCGGCCCGCACCGCCGGGTCGAGGAGGCTGGGCAGCGGCTTTCCCTGCGAGGTGAGGACGCTGCCGTCGAGGCCGCGGTACGGGGTGTGGTCCGGGCCGCACAGCCGGTCGGGCAGTCCGCCGAGCTGGACCTCGGCGTGGATGAACGGGCCGGGTTTGAGGAGCACGCCCAGCCCGGCGCGCTCCGCCAGCTCCAGCAGGCCGACCACGTCGCGCTGCGGGTCGGTCTTCCCGGTGAAGTCGAAGGACCGGCCTTCGCCTTCACCGGTCTCGTGGAACCGCCACGGCAGGTAGCAGGAGACCACGTCCACGCCCAGGGCGCGCAGTTCCCGCAGGTTGGACGCCCAGTTGGCGGGGTCGGCCCGGTAGTACGGGTACTCGCCGACGACGACCGGCCGGGCCGTGCCGGGGACCAGTGCGCCGGCCAGCCGGGTGCGCGGGGCCGGGTTCACGCGTCCGCCCCGGTGTACGGAGGTACGAGGACGACCTTCAGCGCGGCGTACCCGGCACCCGGGACGGCGGCCAGGGCCTTGAACGCCTCCTCGTGGTCGGCGAGGGCGAAGCGGTGGGTGACCACGCGCTCCAGCGGCAGCCGGCGGGCCAGCTCCACGGCCTTCGGGAAGATCATGCTGTTGTAGTCGCCGGCGCCGATGATCTGCAGCCCGCGCTGGAGGAGGGTGAGCGGGCGGACGGTGGCGGAGGCGTTGCTGTTGAAGCCCATCACGACGACCCGGCCGCGCACGGCGGCGTAGCGGATGCTCTGCTCCAGGAGGTTGCCCACGGAGTCGACGACCAGGTCGCCGCGTGCGGCGAGTCCGGGGTCGTCCGGGGTGTGGAGGCTGACGCGGCCCGCGAACTCGGGCGCCTCGAACACCTCCTGCGCGAGCCGCCGCCGGACCGGGTCGGGCTCGACGAGGAGCACGGTGGCCCCGTGGAGCTGGGCGGCCATGGCGGTGACGACGCCCATCGGGCCGGCGCCGACGACCACGGCGGTCTCGCCCGCCGCCAGCCGGCCGGCCTCGATGTTGTTGAGCGCGCAGGCGAGCGGTTCGACGACGACGGCGCGGTCGAAGCTCATGCCGTCGGGAACCGCGTGGCAGAAGAGCTCGGGGAGGCGGATGAACTCGGCGAAGGAGCCGTCGTAGTCCAGCCCGACCTCGGTGCCCTCCTTGCGCCGGCAGAAGTTCCAGTGCCCTTCGAGGCAGGTGGAGCAGGTGCCGCAGTACAGGGTGGGGTTGACGATGACCCGGTCGCCGACCGCGAAACGGGTGACGCCGGGGCCGGTGGCGTCGACGACGCCGACGGCCTCGTGGCCCATCACCACGCCGGTCTCGGCGGGGAACTTGCCGACGAGCACGCTGCGGTCGGTGCCGCAGATGCCGCTCTGGGTGACGCGGATGACGACGTCGTCGGCGGCCAGGGGCTCGGGCTTGGGGCGGTCGACCAGGGCGAGCGTGCGGTCGGCGGTGAGCGTCAGGGCCTTCACGATGCCTCCTTCGCGGACGCGACGGCGGCGCGGCCGAGGTCCCAGCGGATGGATTCGAGGAGCTGCTTGTGGAGTTCGGGCGTCGCCGCGGCGATGCAGGACTTCTGGTTCAGCGGGCCGAGGTCCACCAGGGAGGTGCTGCCGAGGTCGTCGCCGTAGGCGTCGGTGATGACGACGCCGGCCAGCCGGGCCAGGTACACCACGGCCGCGATGTCGTAGGGGAAGAGGTGCAGGATCGAGCCGCGGCCGACCCGAAGGAAGGCCTCTTCCGTGTCCGGGTGGTCGCGCAGGACGCGGTTGCCGATGTCGGCGTACGCGTCGAGCTGCCCGGTGATGATGCGGGAGATGGAGAAGGTGCTGCTGTTGAAGACGAAGATGCCACCGGTGTTCGCCGACCGGTCGACGAGGTGACCGTACGCCTCGGTCATCAGGTCCATCGGGTGGCCGTTGAACTCGATCGACCAGAACATGCGGGTCAGGTCGGTGTTCCGGCTCAGCCGCGGCACGGGAGCGGCGAAGCCGCCGCTGTCGAGTCCCGTGCTGTCGTCCCCGTAGAGCCACGCACCGCTCTTGATCTCCACCAGGCAGGCGGCGTCGACGTCGGCGAGGGTGGGGGCTCCGTCGCCGTAGGGGGCCGCCGCGATGGACACCATGCCCATCTCGAGTCCGGCCGAGGTGGGGCGGGTCCCGTCGATCGGGTCGACGACGAGGAGGACCTGCGGGTCGGGCGCGAGCTCCACGTACGAGCCGTCCTCGGTGTACAGGGCGGTCGGTACGTCGGCGTGGGCGCGCAGGTAGTCCAGTACGGCTTTCTCGGCCACCTCGTCGACGTCGAACTGGGCGTCGCCGCCCGGCGAGTCGCCGTGGACCCGGCGCTCGCGCCCGTGGGCCTCGTAGGCCAGCAGCTCGGAGCGGACGTGCTGTCCGAGGGAGGTGAGGAGCTCCTTCATCGGGCCAGCTCCGCCAGGAAGAGGTTCTCCAGCTTGTCGCAGATCTCCGCGGCCTGCTCCATGGTGAGGATCAGCGGCGGCCGGATCTTGAGGACGTTGCCGTAGCCGTAGCGCGAGGTGCGCAGGATCAGGCCGTGGTCCATGGCCTTGGCGGCCAGGTGGTTGGTGAGCTTCACGGCGGGCTTGCCGTCCGCCTCGGCGATCTCGAAACCGATCATGAGACCGACGCCGCGGACGTCCACGATGGCCGGGTAGCGGCGCTGCATGTCGTGGAGGCGCTCCATGATGAAGTCGCCGGTCCGGGTGACGTTGGCGAGGAACTCCGGCTGCCGCACGATGTCGAGGGTGACGTTCGCCGCGGCGGCGGCCAGCAGGTTGGCGCCGTAGGTGAAGGAGTGGTGGCTGGCCGGCAGGCCGGCGAGCCGCTCGTTGGTGAGGATCGCCGCGACCTGCGCACCCGAGCCGCCGAGTCCCTTGGCGGTGGTGATGGCGTCGGGCTCGACGTCGAAGTACTGGGCCGCGAACATGTGGCCGGTGCGGCCGATGCCGGTCTGGATCTCGTCGAATATGAGGGCGATGTTCTGCTCGTCGCAGAAGGCCCGCAGTTTCTGCATGTAGCCGTCCGGGGGCACGATGTTGCCGCCGTTTCCGGAAATCGGCTCGATGAGGACGGCGGCGACGCGGCCGGAACTCGCGTAGTCGACGAAATCCTCCAGCCGGTCCACGCACATCATTCCGCAACTGTCCTTCTGCTGCCCGTAGAAGCAGCGGAAGCAGTACGGGTCGGGCACCTGGAGGCTGCCGGGGAAGAGATGGGGGAAAGGCTCTCGGCGGAACGAGTTCCCCGACATCGACGTCATCATCATCGTCTGTCCCACATGACTGCGGAACAGGGTGATGACCTCGGATTTCCCGGTGGCTAACTGGGCCATCTTGATGGCGCCCTCATTGGCGGCCGAACCGCCCGACACCTTGGGGTGCACCTTGGTCAGGCCGGCCGGGGACACCTCCACCAGCCGCTCGACGAGCCCGTTGACGGGGTCGCTCTGGTACGAGGAGGTGATGTGGACGACCTTGTCGAGCTGGTCCTTCATGGCGGCGACGACGGCCGGGTGCGAATAGCCCAGGCTCAGGTTGAACGTGGCCGAAGCGCAGTCGAGGTAGCTGTTCCCGTCCTCGTCGTAGAGGTAGACACCTTCACCCCGCGCCATCTTGAACTCGCTGACGGGGTAATAGATGTGGTCGGTGACGTCTTTGGTATCCATGGGTCTCTCTCACACGGGTCGGGAATGCACCGCGGTCGTGGACGGTGAGGGAAGATCACGTCCGGCGGGAATGCGGATGCGCGGTGCGGAATGGGATGGAGATGCGGCTCGATGCCGGTGGCGGCGGCCCGGAATACTTCACCCGTCCTGGACGGGGATCTCGCGGCTGCGCCTTCTTGATCATCCGATCACATTCCAACAGGCTCTGACAAGGGGGGAATTCCGTATGTGCATCTCCTCGCACGGCCGGTCATGGCCGGAAGTGCACGGCCTTCAGCTCCTCCGGGGACGTGAACAGATGTCCCCGGAGCCCGAGTGCGCGGGCCGCCTCGACGTTGTCGGCCCGGTCGTCGACGAACAGGATCTCCCCGGGCGGCAGTCCGAGTGCGTCGACGCACCACCGGTAGGCGGCCGGCTCGGGCTTGGCGGCGCCGATCCGGCAGGAGAGGCCGCGGACCGCGAACCTCTCCAGCCAGGGCTGGGTGGCCTCGAAGCGGGCGGCCAGCTCCTCGGGGATGTTGGACAGGAGGCCGAGGACGAACCCCCGCCCGGCGAGGAGGCCGAGGAGGTCCACCATGCTCCGGTCGATCTCGCTCCAGCTCGCGAGGTCGGCGGCGATCAGTTCGGCGATCAGCCGGTCGTCCAGGGGGACTCCCAGGTGCGCGCAGACCTGCTGCCAGTAGCCGGGGCCCGCCACCTCGCCCCGGTCGTAGCGGGCGCGGTGGGACCAGTACGCCTCCCAGAAGAGGCGGGGATCCCCGCCGGCCGTGCGTTCCAGTACGCCCCGGGATTCGGCGGACTGGACGCGGGCGATGACTCCGAACATGTCGAAGAGAACGGCTTTCATGCTTCCGGTTCCTTACGTCGTTCACGTCACGGGGTGGCGACGGCATCCTTGCGTCCCGACGCGCGCGGGCCGTCCACCCCGCCGGGGTCGGGGGCGCCCCGTCGCAGCCACAGGCTCAGGACGCCGCACACCACGGCGAGCACGAACAGCACCAGGGGCACCGTCTTCACCTCCATGGTGTCGATGACGCCGCCCAGCAGCGGCGGGAAGGCCACGCCGCCGATCATCGAGGCGGCGATCACATAGGCGCCGGCCGCGGCCACACCGGGGACGGCGCGGTTCAGCCAGGGCAGGCAGGTCGGGAAGATCGGCGCGATCATGAGGCCGACACCGAAGTACGCGTACGGGGCGAGCGCCGGAACGGTCGCCAGCAGCAGGAAACCGGCCATGCCCGCGCAGCAGACGATCAGGATCGAGGGGGCTGACCAGCGCAGGCTGAGGGGTGCGACGACGAACCGGCCGACGGTCATGGCGGCCCAGTACGCGGAGGTCGCCGTGGCCGCGGTGGCGGCGCCGTAACCGACGGCTTCGAGGTGGGTGGGCTCCCAGCCGCCCACGCCGGTCTCGATGGCGACGTGCAGGACGTAGATCCCGATGAACGCCGCGATGATCGGCAGCACGCGGGCCCCGCCCGCCGGGGCGCCCTCGGCCGGCCCGGGCCGGGGCTCCCGGGCGGCCACCCCGCCGAGGGTGACCAGGATCAGCAGGCTGACGACCCCGATCCCGACGAAGATCTGGGGGTAGTTCTCCGCCCCGAGCCAGCCGATCAGGGCCGGGCCCGCGATGGCGCCGATGCCGAAGTGCCCGTTGAGCAGGTTGAGCATGGCGGTGCTGCGGCGCCCGAAGCCGACGGCGAAGAGCTGGTTGAGGCCGTAGTCGATGCCGCCGAAGCCCAGGCCGATGACGAACGTCCCGGCGAGGGCCAGGGTCCAGCTGGGCGAGAAGGCGAAGACCGCCGCGCCCGCGGCCATGAGCACGTACGAACCGCCGAGCAGCGCCCGGTTGTCCAGGCGGCCCCGCAGCAGGTGGTAGATCAGCACGCCCGCCAGCGCGCCGACGAAATGGGCGCTGAGGCTGAGCCCGGCGACGGCGGGGCTGATGCCGTACTCCTCCCGCAGGGCGGGGATCGCGGGCCCGTAGAGCGCCTGCAGGGCGCCGATCACCACGAACGCCACGCAGGAGGCGGTGATCGCGACGGGGGTGAGGAGCGGCCTTCCCGCGTCCGGCGGGTCGGCCTCACGGGTGGCGGACATGGGTCTCCTCATCGTCGCTGGCCGAACGAACAGATGTGATGTTCACGGCGGGGGAAAATGCACACTGACTCGGTCAGAGTACTCAGGATGAATGTTCGTTACAACAGATCAGATGTGCGAAACGTTCACTGAAGGCGTCCCCCGGCCACATCTGTGCTAAAAGCAGACACATGAACGTGATGGAGAGGCACAAGTTCGTCGTGGGGCTGCTCGTGCGGCAGAACCGCGCGACCGTCGCCGAGCTGGCCCAGGCCACGGGAGCGTCCGAAATGACCATCCGGCGGGACCTGGAGGTACTGGAGTCCCGGGGCGCGCTGCGCCGCGTCCGCGGCGGCGCCGTCAGCAGCCTGCCCGGCGGCGTCGAGCCGCCCTACGCGGTCCGGGCCATGTCCGGGGTGCAGGCCAAGGAGCGGCTCGCGCGCGCCGTCGTCGACCTGCTCACCGACGGCGAGACCGTGGCCCTCGACACCGGCACCACCGCCGTGGCCGTCGCCAAGGCCATGGCAGGCCGCCAGTTCACGGTCACCCCCCTCTCCCTGCACGCCGCCTTCGCCCTCTCCGCGAACTCCGGCGTCCAGCTGGTGATGCCCGGAGGCCAAGTGCGCCCCGAGGAACTCTCCTTCTACGGCCAGACCCCCGTGCGGACCTTCCGGGACCTGTGCTTCGACACCTTTGTCCTGGGGTGCTGCGGCGTCGACCCGGTCCAGGGGGCCACCGCCTACAACCTCGACGACGTCCAGGTGAAGCGCGCCGCGGTGGCGGCTGCGCAGCGGGTGATCCTCGTGGCCACCGCGGACAAGCTCGGCCGCACCGCGCTGGGCCGCATCTGCCCGATGGAGGAGATCGCCCTCGTCGTCACGGACGCCCCGGGCGACTCCACGGCGGTCGAAGCGCTGCGGGAGCGGGGGGTCGAGGTGGTCCATCCGGCGGACGGCTGACCGTGCGGCCGTGACGATGCATGCGGGGTGCCCTTCGTGCGCGGCGCATCCGGGATCGGTGCGCCCCGTCCAGCATCGGGGTGCCGACCGCCGCCTCCAACGGGGTCCGACCGTCGTGTTGCGGACTGTCGGAAAGACGACAGCAAGCGCTTGCAGAAAGTTCCGGCCTCTTCTGGCGGCGGCCCGGCGCACGGCGCGGCGGGCTCCTGTCCGGCGGAGGATGCCGCGGATTCCCGCAAATCCCCGCAACAGGAGCGCATTTGGCGCCCGCGCCGCTCCTCCGCCACGCCCGGCGGAAGCGTGTCCGATACACGTTCCTGGTTCCGCGGTGGCGGATCGGACTCTTCTAGCATCGCGATCGCGACGGATGCGAACGAGAGAGCGGCGACATGGAAACAGTCACACGGCAGCGCCCGCAGGACCGCGACCGCCCCAGGGGGCTCACCTCCGCGGAGATGGACCTCTACCGTGAGCTCGCTGAACAAGGCCCCCTGCGCAGAAGCCGATTACTGGCCCGCGAAACTCCCGACGCCTTCGCGCGGGCCCTCGAAGGGCTCCTCGCCAACGGCCTGGTCCGGCAGATGGGTGCCGACTGCTTCGCGGCCGCCAACCCCACCGAAGTGGCTGAGGAGTTGCTGAAGCGCTGGGAGGAACGGGTGCAGGGCGCCCAGCTCGACCTGCTGCACATGCGTGGGCAACTGGCGGAGCTCGCCATCGTGCACGCCGCCCGCCGACGCGCCCTCCAAGGACCTCCGCTCGAACGGATCGAATCTCCGGCCGAGTTGCGGCGCATCCTCGACCACCAGGCCGCCGCGTGCCGCCGGGAGCTGCTCGGCGCCCGGCCGGGCGGCCCCCGCCCGGCCGCCGAACTGCGCCGCGCACACGAGCGCAACCGGGACCTGCTGGCACGCGGAGTGCGGGTCCGCACCCTGTACCAGCACTCGGCCAGATTCGACCCGCCGACCGTCCGCTACGAGGCGGAACTGGCGGACCTCGGAGCCGAAGCCAGAACGGTGGCCGGCGGCCTGGTCCGCTGCACCGTCTTCGACCGGACCCTGCTCGTCCTGCCCCTCGACGACGCGAAGGGCGGCGCGCTGCTCGTCCGCAGCCCCGAACCGGTCGCGTTCGCCGCCGACATGCTCGAACTGCTGTGGGCCGCGGGCGAGCACCTCACCAAGCCGCGCGAGAAGGCCTTCGTCCAGGACGTCGCCGATCAGGCGAAACGATCCATCCTGCAGCACCTGGTGCAGGGCGAGGACGACCGGGCCACGGCCCGCGCCCTGGGCATCTCGGTGCGCACCTGCCAGCGCCATGTCTCCGCCATCATGCGCCAGCTGGGCGCGACGAGCCGGTTCCAGCTCGGCTACCTCGCCCAGCGGCACGGGCTGCTCGCACCCGACGCCCCCGAGCCGGCGGGCACGGCCGCGGCCCCCCCGACCTGAGGTCCCGCCAGCCGGGACGCGCTCAGCCGGGACGCGCTCAGCCCTTCACGGCCTCGTCCCAGTTGCGGTTGACGGTCTCCCTCGCCTTCTCCCGCTGGGCCACCGTCGGGAACGCCGGCGTGCCCTCCACCGTCGGCAGGTTCTCCGCGGCTGCCCTGTCGAGGGTGCCGTCCTCCTTCATGGCGTCCATGAGCACGGGGCGCGCGTAGGCGCGCAGCCGGATGTTCTGCCCCTCCGGGCTGAAGACGTACTCCTGCCACAGGCGCGCCGCCGCGGGGTGCGGGGCGTCCTTGTTCACCCCGCCGGCGTAGTACTGGGCGAAGCTGCCGTCGAACGGGATCGCGGTCCGCCAGTCGACGTCCGCGCCCTTGTCGCGGAATTCGTCGGCGTACCCGAGGTTCAGGAAGTCCCAGTCGATGCTGATCGGGGTGGTGCCGTTCTCGATGGTGGCCGGGGTGGACTCCACCGGGATGAAGTTGCCGCTCCTGGCGAGCTCGGCGAAGAAGTCGATGCCGGGCTGGATGTCGTCGAAGGACCCCCCGTTCGCGAGGGCCGCCGCCCACACCCCGGCGAAGGCGGAGCCGGACTTCGTCGGGTCGCCGTTGAGGGCGACCTTGCCCTTGTACTCGGGCTTGCGCAGGTCGTCGAAGGTCGAGGGGCAGGTCGTGACGCGTTTGGCGTCGCAGCCGATCGAGACGTACCCGCCGTAGTTGTTGCTCCAGCGTGCCTTCCGGTCCTTCTGGTCCTTCGGGATGTCCTCCCACGCGGCGACCTTGTACGGCGCGAGCAGGCCCTGCTGGGCCGCGAACCGGGCGAACGGGTCGCCGACGTCGACGACGTCGGGTGCGAGGCCCCCGCGCCTGTGTTCCTTCAGGGCGTTGATCTCGTCCTGACTGGAGCCCTCCGGGTTCTCCACCGTGACCTTGATCCCGTACTTCTTCTCGAAGCCGTCGATGAGCGCGCCGTAGCCGGCCCAGTCGCCCGGCAGCGCGATCGTGTTGAGCGAGCCCTCCTTCTTCGCCGCCGCGGTCAGCGCCGCCATGCCGCCGGCGTCCGGGGCGGAGGTGGCCACCGACGGTGGTCTGGGCGCGGAGACGGACTCGTCCCCGCAGGCGCCGAGGGACGCCGCCGTGAAGGCCAGGGAGGCGGCGACGGCTGCTGTCCGGAGACGAGGTGCGGGCACTAAGGCTCCATGGCGGGCGATCGCGTACCGGTCGAAACCAGCGTACGTTCAGTGGCCGGGGCGGCGCAGTCCCAGCGGCCGGTGTCCGCCGGCCGTTCCCCCACAACCCGCCCGCCCGGCCCCTCCCCACCCGGCCAGAAGCCTCCCCGCCCCGCCGGGAGCCACCCGGGGGGCGGAGCCCTCCGGCCCGGCGGAACCTCCCAGGCCCGGCGGGCCGGCTCGGGCCGGAGCCGTCGCGGCCCGCGGCGGAGGCGGTCGGCCCGCGGCCTCAGAGGGGCTCGTCGTCCCAGCCGGCCAGCAACGCGTCCTCCCCGACCGTCATCGCCGCCGCCCCGTCGTGGAGGGCCTGCTCGCTCCAGATGATCTTGCCGCGAGGGGTGTAGCGCGTGCCCCAGCGCTGGGCGAACTGCGCCACGAGGAACAGGCCGCGGCCGCCCTCGTCGGTGTCCTCGGCCCGGCGCACGTGCGGGGAGGTGCTGGACCCGTCGGAGACCTCGCAGATCAGGTGGCGGTCGTACAGCAGCCGCACCCCGATCGGCTCCGTCCCGTACCGGATGGCGTTGGTCAGCAGCTCGCTGAGGATGAGCTCCGTGGTGAACGCGATGTCGTCGAGACCCCACTCCGACAGCCGGCGGGCGCAGGCGTTGCGCACCTTCGACACCTCCGCGGGATCCGGCGGCACGTCCCACCGGGCGATCCGGGCCGGGTCCATCCGGCGGGTGCGGGCCACCAGCAGCGCGATGTCGTCACTGGGCCGGCTGGGCAGCACCGCGTCGATCACCACCGTGCAGGTCTCCTCCGGGGTGCGGGCCGGTCCGGCCAGGGCGGCGCGCAGCGCGGCCAGCCCCGCGTCCGGATCGCGGTCGCGGCCCTCGATCAGCCCGTCGGTGAAGAGCGCCAGCGTGGAGCCCTCGGGCAGCGTCAGCTCCGTGGTCTCCCGGGGCAGACCCGCGCCCAGTCCCAGCGGCGGCGAGACCGGCACCTCGGGGAAGGACACCGTGCCGTCGGGGAGCACCAGGGCGGGCCCCGGATGACCGGCCGTCGCGGCCGCCACCCGCCCCGAGACGGGGTCGTAGACGGCACACAGGCAGGTGGCCCCGGTGATCCCCTGCCACTCCTGCTCGTCGGTGTCGATGTGGGAGACCAGCTCGTCAAGATGGTTCAGGAGCTCGTCCGGCGGCAGGTCGAGCATGGAGAAGTTGTACACGGCGGTGCGCAGGCGGCCCATGGTGGCGGCCGCGTGCAGACCGTGACCGACGACGTCCCCGACCACCAGCGCCACCCGGGCGCCCGGCAGCGGGATCACGTCGAACCAGTCCCCGCCCACACCCGCCTGGGCGGACAGATAGCGGTGCGCGACCTCGACGGCGGACTGCTCCGGTACGCCCCGGGGCAGCAGGCTCCGCTGCAGGGTGTCGGCCACGGCGTGCTCGCGGGTGTAGCGCCGCGCGTTGTCGACCGACAGCGCGGCCCGGGCCGTCAGCTCCTCGGCGAAGGACACGTCCTCCTCGTCGAACGGCGGCGAGTCCTGTCCGCGCCAGTACCCGGCCATACCCAGCGCGACGCCCCGGGCGCGCAGCGGTACGGCGATCAGGGAGTGGATGCCGCGGTCCAGGATCCGCCGGGCGTTGGCCGGGTCCTGGGTGCGCCAGCGCTGGGCGGTGCGCAGGTCCGCCTCCAGGACGGCGTGGCCCCCGGCCAGCCCGGTGGCCATGGGGCTCGACGGTACGAACCGGATCAGCCGGCCGACCGGGTAGAGCGGGTGGTCGCCCCGCAGGCCGACGCGGGCGGTCCGGCGCATCTCGGTGGTCACGTCGGGCGGCTCCTCGCCGCGCAGCACCGGGTCCAGCAGGTCGACCGTGACCACGTCCGCGAAGCGCGGCACCGCCACCTCCGCCAACTCCTGCGCCGTGCGCTCCACGTTCAGCGTCGTCCCCACCTGCACCCCCGCGTCGTAGAGCAGTTTGAGCCGCTCGCGGGCCACCTCGGCCCGGCCGGACAGCGCACGCAACTCGGTGGTGTCCCGCAGCGTCACGACCGTCCCGGTCGTGCCGAAGGGGGCGGTCGGCCGGATGTTCACCGCCAGCAGCCGGTCGGCCGCCATGTGCACCTCGTCGGTCGCGGCCCGGCCCGACGCCAGCCGCTCCGCGACGCCCTCCTCCAGCCCCAGGCCCGTGACGGGACGCCCCTCCGCGTCCGCCGGCAGGTCCAGCAGCCGCCGCGCCTCGTCGTTGGCCAGCAGCAGCCGTCCGCCGTCGCCGACGATCAGCACGCCCTCCCGGACCGCGTGCAGCACCGCGTCGTGGTGCTCGTACATCCTCGTCATCTCGGCGGGCCCCAGGCCGTGGGTGCGGCGCAGCAGCCGGCGGCTCACCAGGGCGGTGCCGCCCGCGGACAGCGCGAGCACCGCGGCGGCGCTGCCGAGCACGACGGGCAGCTGCCGGTTCACCATGCTCTTGACGTTCTGGACCGTGACCGGGGACGAGACGATGGCGATGACCTCACCCCGGGCGTCCTTGACGGGCACCACCGAGACCACGGACTGTCCCAGAGACCCGTTGAACGTCTCGGTGAACGACGTGCCGGCCGCCGCCTTGGAGAAGGGCCCGACGACGTGCTTCCCGAGCTGCCGCGGGTCGCTGTGGGTGATGGTGACCCCGTCGAGCGTGTACGTGTTGATGCCGTCGACCCCGGCGATCTTCCGGGCCGCCTCGGCGCTCGGCTGGAGGAGCGCGGTGGGATGGGGGCTGCGCAGGGCGGCGGCGATCCCCGGGGACTCGGCGAACGTCCCGGCGGCGGCGAGCGTGCGGTGCCGGGCATCGCTCATGGCGGCGCTGCGGCCCTGCACCACGAGCACCACGACCACGGCGGCGACGAGCAGGACCACGAGGGCCAGCTGGAGGAGGAACACCTCACCGGCCACACTGCGCACACTCAGCAGGGAGGACAACCGCTGCGCCCGCCGCGCCCCACCCTTGGCGGGCGGGGCGTCCTCCTCGACCCCTCGCTGCCCTTGCGGGCCGGGGCGCCGAGGGGGAGCGGAAGGGCTCGCCGCCGACCGGAGCAGCCGGCGCCGGAGCCCTCCCAGGTAGTTGCTCATAGTCCATTTTCTAACCTCTGGGGCCCGTCGGCAGCGCGCAGCACGGCGGCCCCCGGGCACCGCCCTTGACCTGCGGAAAGCGGGCCGGGGGCCGCGCACCGCTGAGGCGGCGCGGCCCCCGGTGTGCTCCCGCGGCGGAACCGCGGCACGCCTCGGACCACGCCGGTCAGCCGAGCGCCCGGCGCCCCGGCGTCGCCGCCCCCGGGTCCCAGCCGCGCCGGGGTACGGAGTCGAGCAGCAGCCGTGTGTAAGGGTGCTGCGGCGTGTCCAGCACCTGGCCGGTCGGGCCCGACTCCACGACCCTGCCGGCCTTGAGGACCAGCACCTCGTCCGCGATGTGCCGGACCACCGCCAGATCGTGCGTGACGAAGAGGTAGCCGATGCCGGACTCGCGGCGGATCGTGGAGAGCAGTTCGAGGATCTGCGCCTGGATGGAGACGTCGAGCGCCGCGACCGCCTCGTCCAGGACGAGGACCCCGGGCTCCACCGCGAGGGCACGCGCGATGGCCACGCGCTGGCGCTGCCCGCCGGAGAGGCGGCGCGGAAGGGCCGCGGCCTCGCGTTCGCCGAGGCCGACCTGGTCCAGGAGCTCGGCGACCCGGGCCGCGCGCCCGGCGGCGTCGAGCCGCGTGTGCAGCCGCAGGACCTCGTCCACGCATCCGGCGGCCGTCACCCGCGGATCCAGCGAGAGGTACGGGTCCTGGAAGACCATCTGTATCTCCCGGGCCCGGGCCAGCCGTTCGGCCCGCCCTCGGACCGGCGTCGAACGGTCCCGGCCGCCGAGGCGTACGGTCCCGGCGTCCGGGCGCTCCAGGCCGACCAGCATGCGCACCGTCGTGGTCTTGCCGCTGCCGGACTCCCCGACGAGGGCGAGAGAGGTTCCCGGCGCCAGGGTGAACGACACGTCGTCGACGGCGGAGTGGTTCCCGTACCGCTTGCACAGCCCCTCGACGACGAGTTCCCGGGTCGCGGTGGTCACAGTGTGATCCCTTCTTCGGCGCGGTGGCATGCGGCGAGCCCGTCGCCGTACCGCGCAAGTGTGGGCGTCTCCTCGGCGCAGCGCGGCAGCGCGTGGACGCAGCGCGCGGCGAAGGCACAGCCCGGTGGCGCCTCGGCGAGGGAGACGGGGCGGCCGGGGATCGGCCGGGGGGCCGGCGAGCCCGGCTCGATGCGCGGGGTGCAGGCGAGCAGCCCCGCCGTGTACGGATGGCGCGGCCGTTCGAACAGCTCGTCCGTGGCCCGCGTCTCGACGATCCGGCCCGCGTACATCACGTACACGCGGTCGCAGATGGCGGAGGCGAGTTCGAGGTCGTGGGTGACGAAGAGCAGGCCCGTGCCGCGCTCGGCCCGCAGCCGGGTGAGGATCGCGATGATCTCCGCCTGGGTCGTGACGTCCAGGGCCGTGGTCGGCTCGTCGGCCACGAGCAGGGCGGGTTCGGCGGCGAGTGCCGCGGCGATGACCACACGCTGGAGCATGCCGCCGGAGAACTCGTGCGGACGGCGGCGCAGGGCGCCGCGCGGATCGCGGATGCCGACCGCGTGGAGGAGTTCCTCGGCCCGGGCGGTGGCCGCGGCGGCGGGGGTTCCGGCGGCGCGCAGTCCCTCGGTGAGGAAGTCGCCGATCCGGCGCAGGGGGTTGACGGAGGAGCGCGGGTCCTGGAAGACCATCGCGACCTGCCGGGTCCGCAGTTCGGTGCGCTCGGCCCGGTTCATGGTGAGCACGTCCCGGCCGGCGACCCTGACGCGGCCCTCGGTACGGGCGCCGGCGGGCAGCAGCCCGAGCACGCTGCGGCAGGCCACTGACTTCCCGGAGCCGGACTCGCCGACGAGGCCCACCGTCTCGCCGGGCAGCACCCGCAGGCTGACCCCGTCCAGGATCGGCCGGGCCGCCCGGTCGCCCGCCAGGCGGACGCCGAGCCCGTCGATCTCCAGGACGGGCGGCCCGCCGGCCGGTGCGTTCTTCTCGGTCATGGCGTTCACCGTTCCCGCCTCGCGATCCGGTCGGCGAGCCCCTCGCCGACGATGCCGAACGCCACCACAGCGAGCACGATGCACGCCGAGGGGGCCAGGGCGGGCAGCATCGCCCCCTGCTGGACGGCCGACTGGCCTTCGTTGATCATGGCTCCCCAGTCGGCGGTCGGCGGTTGCACGCCGAAGCCGAGGAAGGAGAGCGCGGCCAGGTCCATCAGCGCGTACCCGAAGTTCATCGCGGACTGGGCGAAGACGGTCGGGGCGATGTTCGGCAGCAGGTGGCGCAGACAGACGTTCCAGCCGGACCAGCCCTGCACGCGGTAGGACTCGATGTACGGGCGGGCCTTCTCCTGGCGCGCGATCCCGCGCACCAGCCGTCCCACGTACGGGGTGTAGGCCACCGCCATGGCGATCACGGGCGCGGTCATGCCGGAGCCGACGACGGACACGAGGAGGATCGCGAGCAGCAGACCGGGCAGCGCGAAGACCATGTCCATCGAGCGGGACAGCACCGAGTCCGCCCAGCCGCCGCGCCAGGCCGCCACCACGCCGAGCAGGGTGCCGAGGAGGGTGGAGACCCCGACGACGAGCAGCGGCCCGAGCAGGCCGGTGCGGGCTCCGTGGAGCAGCCGGGACAGGACGTCCCGCCCGGACTGGTCGGTGCCGAGGAGGTGGTCGCCGGTGGTGCCGGCCAGCGGCGAGGAGAGGTCGAGCACCTCGGGGTCGTACGGGGACAGGACGGGGGCGAGGAGCGCGACCAGGACCAGGACGGCGAGCACCGCCACCGAGGCCGTGAACAGCGGGCCCCCGCCGAGCCGGCGCAGGAAGCGCAGGCCCGGCCGGCGGCGCAGCGGCGCGGGGGCCGCGCCGGCCGGGGAGGCCGCGGGGGGTGTGGTGAGGGTCATGAGGAGCCTTCCCCGTGGAGGGACAGCCGGGGGTCGATGAGGGGGGCGAGCAGGTCCACGGCGAGGTTGACCAGGACGAAGGCCGCCACGCTGAGCAGCGTGATCGCCTGGACGACGGCGAAGTCCTTGGCCGCCACCGACTGCACGAGCAGGGAACCGAGCCCGGGTACGTCGAAGGCGGTCTCGACGATCGAGGTGCTGATGAGCAGTCCGGCGAGCATCGTGCCGCCGACCGTGACGACCGGACCCAGTGCGTTGCGCAGTACGTGCTTGCGGACCACCGTCCCCGGTGCCACACCGCGGGCCCGCGCCACCTCGACGTGCTCGCGGCCGAGTTCGTCGAGCATCGCCGAGCGGGTCACCCGGGCGAGCAGACCCGCGAAGGTCAGCGCCAGGGCGACGGCCGGCAGCGTCAGGTGGTACAGCCGGTCCGAGAAGCCCACGGGGGTGCCGCCCGGCCCCGGGAACCAGCCGAGCTGCACCGAGAAGAGCGACACGAGCGCGATGGCGGTGACGAACGAGGGGGTCGCCGTGGCCACGCCGGTGCCGATCAGCACCACGCGGTCCAGCGCACCGGGCCGCAGCGCCGCGAGGACGCCGCCCGCCACACCGAGGACGGCGACCAGCAGGGCGGCGTACCCGACGAGCAGGGCGGTGCCGGGCAGCCGCGAGCCGATGAGCTCGGTGACGTCCTGGTGGAACTGTGCGGAGCGGCCGAAGTCGCCGCCCAGGACGCCGCCGAGCCACTTCGCGTACTGCAGGGGCAGCGGATCGTCCAGGTGGTACTGGGAGCGCAGGGCCGCCACCGCCTCGGGGGTCGCGGGGCGGCCGTGGAGCAGGAACGACACCGGGTCGCCGGGGGCCAGGTGGATGGAGCCGAAGACCACGAGGGAGGTCACGAACAGCACCGTCACCAGGCCGAGGAGCCGTCCGACGAGGTAGCGGGTCATGGCTTCGCGGCCCCGATCGTCGCGGCCCACGGGTAGTACAGCTGCGCGATCCCGGTCGGCGCGCCGGTCACTTGACCGCCGAGGAAGACCGAGTAGGGCGCCTCGTACACCGGGATGACCGGCAGTTCGCGCAGCGCGATCCGCTGGAGTTCGGCGGTCAGGTCCGCCCGTTCGGCCGGATCCGGCTGCGCGTTGGCCTTGTCGAAGGCGGCGTCGTACTCGGCGTTCGACCAGCTGCCGTAGTTCCCGAAGTCCCCGGTGCGCAGGTACTGGTAGAACTCCAGCGGGTCGGGTGTGTTGTCGTATCCGGTGGTGATGACCAGGTCGAGTCCGGCGCGGGCGCTCGGGTCGACGAAGATGCTGCTGTACGCGTCCGGGGCGACGGTCTTGAGCTGGACGTCGAGGCCGATCTGCCGCCCGGCGGCCTGCACGGCGTTGGCGACGACACTGATCTCGGGTGCGAGCGTGCTGGTCGCCAGGGTGATCGTGCGGCCGGTCGCTCCCGCCTCCCGGACGAGCTCCTTCGCGGTCTTGACGTCGTACGCCGGCTCGGGCAGGGAGTCGTAGAGCGTGGCGGTCTTCTCCGGGGCCAGCGCCCAGGCGCCGCGCGCGGCGGGGGCCTTGGCGGGGAAGCCGACGCCGCCGGCCGCGGCCTTGACGATGTTCTTCCGGTCGAGCGCCATGGACAGGGCCTTGCGGACCTTGAGGTCGCCGAGCGGCCCGTGGAAGTCGAGGACGGCCAGGTTCGACGCGCCGGTGTTGGGGCCGAAGAGGACCGATCCCTTGCCGCTGCCCCGCAGCTGCGCCAGGGAGGAGGAGGGCACCATGTACCCGCCGTCGGCGGTGCCCGAGAGGAACGCGTTGGCACGGGCGGCGGGGTCCTCGATGAACGTGAACTTCACGCTGCCGGACCTGGGGGTGAGCGAACGGTCCCAGTAGTCGGCGTTCTTCTTGAGGGTGATGCTCTCGCCCTGGGCCCACTGGTCGAGGGCGAACGGGCCGGTGCAGTTGACCGTGCCCCGGGGAGTGCCGTAGTCCTTGCCGGCCTTGGCCAGGGTGGCCGCGCTCTCGACGGTGCCGGGGGAGGCGGCCATGAGCTCGTGCAGGAGGACGTCCGGCTGCGAGAGCCGCATCGTCACCTCCAGCGGCCCGGTCTTCTCGATGGCGGTGACGTTCTTGAACGCCGAGCCCCAGGGGGATCCGGTCTCCGGGGCCATGTGGCGGCTGAGGGACGCGACCACGTCGTCGGCGGTCATCGTCGTCCCGTCGTGGAACTTCACGCCGGGCCGCAGGGTGTAGACCAGCGTCCGGGGATCGGGCTGCGCGTACTTGACGGCGAGACCGGGCTCGATCTTCATGTCGGGCGTGACCCGCAGGAGCTGCTCGCAGACGTTGGCGAGCACGGTGTTCGGCGGGTAGTCGTACGCGAGGGCGTAGTCGAGCGTGTACGGCTCGGCGTACAGGGACCAGGTGAAGGAGTCCAGAGCGCCCTGCGCGGGCGGTGAGGTCGCGGTGATCTTGTAGCCGCCCTCGGGGGACTGCTGGGTGGTGGCGCCGGAGCAGGCGGTGGAGGCGGCCGCGAGGGCGGCGGTACAGGCGAGAAGCGTGATGGTCCTGGGCATGCGCATGCAGACCCACCCCTTTACGGGTGTAGTGACGGGCGCTGGGGGATGGAGCGAGTATTGATGCGGGAACGTTCCCGCACAAGACTTTGCGGGAACGGTTTTGCAGAGGTCACGGGGGTGGCAGCATCGTCCCCATGACCGATGTTTCAGGGCACGGCGGGGCCGCCCCGCGGCCCGCCCCGCGGGTCCGGCTGATCGACGTGGCCCGTGAGGCGGGACTGTCCAAGACGACCGTCTCGGCCGCCCTCAACGGCACCGGACGGCTCTCCCCCGAGGTACGGGAGAAGGCGCGCGAGACCGCGCGCGTCATGGGCTACCGGCCCAACGCCACCGCGCGCCAGCTGCGCACGGGGCGGGCCCGGCTGATCGGGTACATGGTCGGGGAGCTCGCCGAGACGCCTTGGTCCTTCCTGGAATCGCCCTACTTCGCCAGACTCACCGGAGCCACGGCCGCGACCGCGCTGAAGCGCGGCTACGCCGTGGTGCTGCTGCCCGCCGGCTCCCTGCAGAGCGAGTGGGCCGGCCTGCCGCTCGACGCCGTGGTCGTGGCCGACCCCGTCACCGACGACCGGGTCGTCGACGACCTGCTCGCCGCTCGGATCCCGGTGTTCACCGACCGCTCCGCAGAGGGGCGGCCGGGCGCGTACTGGGTGGACGTCGAGGCCGGACCGGCCGTGTGCGGCACCCTGGACCACCTCCTGGAGCAGGGGGCCCGGCGGCCCGCGATGGTGCTGCCCGACAGCACGACCCGGTTCCACACGGAGGTGCTCGCCGCCTACCGCGACTGGTGCACCGCGCACGGCGTGGCGGAGCGGGTCGCGTACGCCCGGGAGCCGGGCAACGGACCGGTCGTACGAGCGGTCGAGACCGCCCTGGCCGGTGACCCGGAGGGGCCGGACCGGGTGCGCCCCGACGCCCTCTTCGTCGTGGCCGAGGCGAGCCCGCCCCTCGTCCTGGAGGCGGCGCGCCGCCAGGGCTACGGGGTTCCCGGCGACCTGCTCCTGGTCTGCGTGAGCGAGGACGTGACCGCTGCGCACACCGAGCCGCCGGTGACGACGCTGAGCCTGCGGCCCGAGGAGGTCGCGGTGGCCGGCATCGAACTGCTCGTGGCGGTCCTGGAGGACGGCCGCCGGGAGGCGGCCGGGGTGCTCGTGGAGACCCGGCTCGACGTGCGGGCGTCGTCGGTGCGGCACCCCGGGGCGGTACGGCCGCCTGAGGAGGCGCGTCCTCCTCAGGCGGAGTGGACGAGCCTGCCACCGACGTAGGTCCGCTCGACCCTGGCCTCGGCGATCTCCTCCGGGGGCGCGGCGAAGATGTCGCGATCCAGGACGACCAGGTCGGCGAGATGGCCGGGGCGCAGGCTGCCCGCGTCGTCGAGGCCGTTCACATGGGCGGAGCCGGCCGTGTAGGCGGCCAGCGCGGTCGCGAGGTCGAGGCGCTGTTCGGGCAGGAAGACCCGGTCGTCACCGGCGTCGGCGTCGGGGTCCCTGCGGTTGACGGCCACGTGGATGCCCGCGAGGGGGTCGGGGCTGCTGACGGGCCAGTCGCTGCCGGCCGCCAGGGTGGCGCCGGCTCGCAGCAGATCGCCGAAGGGGTACTGCCAGGCGGCGCGCTCGGGGCCGAGGAAGGGGATGGTCAGCGCGTCCATCTGCGGTTCGTGCGCGGCCCAGAGCGGCTGGATGTTGGCGATGGCGCCGAGTCGCGCGAAGCGGGCCAGGTCCTCGGGGTGGACGACCTGGAGATGTGCGAGGTGGTGGCGGTTGCCGCGGGGGCCGTTGGCGGCCACGGCGGCTTCGAGGGCGTCGAGGGCCTCGCGGACGGCCCGGTCGCCCAGGGCGTGGAAGTGGATCTGGAAGCCGAGCGCGTCGAGTTCGGTCGCGTACCCGCGCAGCGCCACGGGATCGACGAAGCTGAGGCCGGTGTTGGCCGTCGCACAACCGCACCCGTCGAGGTACGGGGAGGTCATGGCGGCCGTGAAGTTCTCGGCGATGCCGTCCTGCATGATCTTCACGGAGCCGGCCCGGAAGCGGCCGTGGCTGAGCTTCTCCCGCAGCGCGACCAGTTCCCCGATCTGCTCGGAGCCGCGGTCCCGGTCCCACCAGAGCGCGCCGGTCACGCGGGCGGTGAGCGAGCCGTCCCGGGCGGCGCTGACGTAGGCGTCCGAGGGATCGGGCTTGCCGCCGAACACGCCGAGCAGCGCGTCCTGCCAGCCGGTGATGCCGAGCGAGTGCAGCAGTTCCTGGGCCCGCAGCAGGCCGGCCAGCCGGTCGGCGGGGCTGCCCGCGGGCACGAGACGGGAGACCAGTGCGGTGGCTCCCTCCTGGAGCACCCCACTGGGGCGGCCGTCCGGCTCCCGCTCGATGCGGCCGTCGGCCGGATCGGGGGTGTCGGCCGTGATCCCGGCGAGTTCGAGGGCCCGCGTGTTGGCCCAGGCGCCGTGGTGGTCCCGGTTGACGAGGAACACCGGCCGGTCCGGAATCACGGAGTCGAGCAGCTGCCGGGTGGGCAGCCCGCCGTCGAAGCTCTCCATCGACCAGCCGCCGCCGGTGATCCAGGCGTGGTCCGGGTGGGCGTCGGCGTACGCGCGGATGCGGGTCAGGTACTCCTCGACGCCGACCGTACCGGTCAGATCGCACTCGGCCAGCTCGGTACCGCCGTAGACGGCGTGGATGTGGGAGTCCTGGAACCCCGGGATCAGCAGTTTCCCGGTCAGGTCGACGACCTCGGTGCGGGGGCCGATCAGCTCCCGCACCTCGTCGTGGCCGACGGCCGCGATCCGGTCGCCGACGACGGCGAGCGAGGTCGCCCGGGTACGGGCCGGATCGACGGTGAAGACGGGGCCGCGGGTGAAGACCAGATCGGCCTTGGCCATACGGAGCTCCAGTGCAAGAGGCGACGGTTGGGGGGAACGGGGACATGCAAGCGGGCCGACCGTTTACACGTCAATGGTGTTGACGTAAGGTCCGGTCATGTCCGAACGAGTGGTTCCAGAAGTCAGCCGCCGGCGCCGCCGGCCGACCAAGCAGGGCGCCGTGCTCTCGGAACGGCTGATCATCGACACCGCCCTGCGCCTGGTCGCGCAGCACGGCGCGGCGGCGCTCTCGGCGCGCAGGCTCGGCGCGGCGCTCGGCGCGGACCCCAGCGCCCTCTACCGCTACTTCCGCAACACCGACGCCCTGCTCCTCGCCCTCTCCGACGAGCTGATCGGCCGCGCGCAGGAGGGCTGGACGGCCACCGGCGACTGGCGTACCGACCTGCGCACCATCGGGCTGCGCATCCACGCCCAGTACCAGTCCAACCCCCAGGCGGCGCTCCTCACGGCGCACCGCACGACGGGGCGGCACCACGAGACCCGGGCCGTCGAGACGATCCTCGGCACCCTGCGCTCCGCGGGTTTCCCGGACGCCCTCGCCGTGCGGATCTACCACGCCTTCGTCGACCAGGCGCTGGCCTTCGCCGCGCAGGACGCCGCCGCACGCGCCCTGCCGGATGCGGCCCGGGCGTCGGACGAGGAGGTCTGGCACGAGGTGTACGGCAGGCTCTCGCCCCAGACCCACCCCAACATCGCGGCGACCTTCCCGCTGCTCGCCGCCGACATGAGGGACAGCGGATACCCCTTCGCCCTGGAGCTGATGCTCGGCGCGGTGGCGGCGCTCCACCCGGCTGCGGGAGACGGCGGCTGACGCACGCCCAACGCGGGCCGGGGGACGGCCGCTTCACGCGGCCGCCCCCTGATGGTTCCGGTACGTCAGGCGTAGAAGCGGTACACCGCCTGGGCGACGCACGCCGGCTTGTCGCTGCCGTCGATCTCCACGGTCAGGTCCGCGACGACCTCGACGCCGCCCCTGACGTCCTCGACGGACGCCACCCGGCCATGTGTGCGGATCTTCGAGCCGACGCGCACGGGAGCGGGGAAACGCACCTTGTTCAGACCGTAGTTGACCTTCATCGACACGCCCTGGACATCGAGCAGCTCGCTCCACATCGGGATGAGCAGGGAGAGCGTCAGGTAGCCGTGGGCGATGGTGCCGCCGAACGGACCCGCGGCCGCGCGCTCCGGATCGACATGGATCCACTGGTGGTCGTCGGTGGCGTCGGCGAAGGTGTCGACCCGCGGCTGGGCGATCTCGACCCAGGAGCTGTGCCCGAGGTCGGCTCCGGCCTGGTTGCGGATCTCGTCGATCCCGTTGACGGTGACGGACATGGTGGTGCTCCTTGACTGGAGTGTGATGGGGGTGGACCGGTTTCAGCCGGCGGTGCCGTAGCGCGCCCGGATCGGGTCCTTGAGCAGCTTTCCGGTGGCGTTGCGGGGGAGTCCGGGAGCCAGGACGACGCTCCGGGGGATCTTGTAGCGGGCGAGCCGGCCCTCCAGATGGGCGATCAGCTCCGCGGGGGTGAGGGCGGATCCCGTGCGCAGTACGACGACGGCCCGCCCGACCTCGCCCCACCTGGCGTCGGGCACGCCGATGACGGCGGCCTCGGCCACCTCGGGGTGTTCGAGCAGGGCGTCCTCGATCTCGGCCGGGTAGACGTTCTCCCCGCCCGAGATGATCATGTCCTTCAGGCGGCCCACGAGCCGTACGTAGCCGTCGGCGTCGACCGTGGCCACGTCGCCGGAGCGGAACCGGCCCCCGTCGAGGAACGCCGCCTCCGTCGCCTCCGGCAGGTTCCAGTAGCCGGGAGTGACGTTCGGCCCGGCGACCACCACCTCGCCCTCCTCGCCGGGCGCGGTCTCCTCGCCCGACGGCCGAAGGACCCGTACGTCGGTGAAGAAGTGCGGCACGCCGGCCGAACCGGCGTGCGTCAGCGAGTCGGTCCGGTCGAGGACCAGGGCTCCCGGCGCGGTCTCCGTCATGCCGTACCCCTGGACGAAGGCCAGGCCCCGGTCCAGATAGGCGCGCGCCGTGCGGCCCGGCACCGGGGCGCCGCCGCACAGCAGGGTGCGCAGGCTGGAGAGGTCCGCGTCGGCCCAGCCGCGCGCGGCGGCGATCGCGTCGTACATCGTCGGCACCCCGAACATGCAGGTCACCCGGTGTTCCTGGATGAGCCGCAGGCTGCGCTCCGCGTCGAAGGAGGGCTCCAGGACGACCGTGCCCCCCTTCAGCAGGGTGGGCAGACAGCTCATGTTCAGAGCGCCGGTGTGGAACAGCGGCGCGGAGACCAGGGCCACCTCGTCGCCGGCGAAGTCGGTGTCGACCAGCACGTTGAGGCTGTTCCAGACGAGGTTGCCGTGGGTGAGGACGGCGCCCTTGGACCGGCCGGTGGTGCCCGAGGTGTACATGATGAGGCATACGTCGTCGTGCCCCACCTCCTCGTCGACCGGCTCCGCGGCCGCGGTCGCGAGCAGTTCCTCGTAGGGCAGCCCCGGTCCGGACTCGACGGCGAGGAGCGTGGAGATCCCCGCACCCGCCACGAGTTCGGCGACCCGCTCCTCCGGTGTCCTGGCGTGGACCAGCACCCGGCTGCCCGAGTCGTCCAGCTGGTGCAGCAGCTCGGGCACGGCGAGGCGGGTGTTGAGCGGAACGAAGACCGCACCGAGCAGTCCGGTGGCGAACAGCGTCTCCAGATAGGCGGGATGGTTGGGGCCGAGGTAGGCGACCCGGTCCCCGCGCCCCACTCCGGCGTCGCGCAGGGCGTGGGCGAGACGGGTCGAGCGGTCGTGGAGCTCGGCGTAGCGGACCGCGCGGCCCTCGTACAGGAGGGCGGTGCGCCGGGGAGTCTTCCGGCTGCGGCGGGCGGCCCAGGAGCCGATGCCCTGATTGCGCACGGTCAGCCCTCGGTCCGGGTGAGACCGAGCAGTGCCGCCGCGTTCTCCTTGAGGATCTTCGGACGGACCTCGTCCTTGATCGGGAGCTCGGCGAAGTCGGCCAGCCAGCGGTCGGGCGAGAGCAGCGGATAGTCGGAGCCGAAGAGCACCTTGTCCTTCAGCAGGGTGTTGGCGTACTGGACCAGGCGCGGCGGGAAGTACTTGGGGGACCACCCGGAGAGGTCGATGTACACCTGCGGCTTGTGCGTGGCCACCGCGAGCGCCTCGTCCTGCCAGGGGAAGGACGGATGGGCGAGGATGATCCGCATGCCGGGGAAGTCCGCTGCGATGTCGTCCACGTCCATGGGGTTGGAGTACTTCAGCCGGACGCCCCCGCCGCCGGGAGCGCCCGCGCCGATGCCGGTCTGCCCGGTGTGGAAGACCGCGACGGCGCCGGCCTCCTCGATCGCCTCGTACAGCGGGTACGCCATCCGGTCGTTGGGGTGGAAGGCCTGGATGTTCGGGTGGAACTTGAAGCCGCGTACTCCGAACTCCTCGACGAGATAACGGATCTGACGGACCGCTGCCTTGCCCTTGTACGGATCGACCCCGGCGAACGGGATGATCACGTCGGGGTTGGCCAGGGCGGCCTCGGCGATCTCCTCGTTCGGCACCGGCGGGGTGCCGGTGGCCGACTCCGCGTCGACGGTGAACACCACGCACGCCATCCGGCGTTCGCGGTAGTACGCGGCGATCTCCGGCAGCGTGGGGTGGCGGTGCTCGGCCTTGAAGTAGGCGCCGGCGGCCTGGTCGAGCTCGGCGGAGAGCGAGGCGCCGCCCTTCGAGGAGACCTCCGCGTGGGTGTGGACGTCGATGGCGACGAGCTCGTCGGGGTTCAGCACGGTCGTGCTCCTCACAGCTGCGGGGCGGGGATGCCGAAGGTCTGGGGGATACGGCCCACCGTCAGCGGCCAGGCCGCCGCGATGGCTTCGGCGCTCCAGCCGCCGTCGGCGTACGCGACCGACACTTCCTGCGGGTGCGACCACAGGGCGAGCTTGTCGCCGCCGATGCCGATGCACTGGCCGGTGATCCCGGCGGAGGCGTCCGAGGCGAGGAAGGACATCAGCCCGGCGACGTCCTCGGGCGTGCCGAAGCCCTCGCCCTTGCGGAGGCTGTCGGGGAAGGCGGTGCCCTCCTGCTCCAGCGCCTCGACGTGCGGGGCGAAAGCGGGGATGGTCTGCGTCATCGCGGTCGCCGCGACCGGGATGACGGCGTTCGCGGTGATCCCGGCCCTGCCCAGCTCCATGGCCCAGGTGCGCACCATCGCGGCGATACCTGCCTTCGCGGCGGCGTAGTTGGTCTGGCCGAAGTTGCCCCGCTGGCCGGCGGGGGAGCCGGCGACCACGATCCGTCCGCCCTCGCCCTGGGCCCGCATCCGCTCGACGGCGGCGCGGACGCAGGTGAAGGTGCCGCGCAGGTGCACCTGGACGACGGTGTCGAAGTCGTCGTCCGTCATCTTCCACAGCACCCGGTCCCGCAGGACTCCGGCGTTGGTGACCATGGCGTCGAGCCGGCCGTAGCTGTCGACCGCGCGGGCGACCAGGGCCTCGGCGGCCTCCGTGGAGCCGACCGGCACCACCTCGGCGACGGCGCGGCCGCCGGCCCCGGTGATCTGCTTCACGGCCGCGTAGGCCGCGTCGGCGTCCACGTCGTTGATCACCACGGCCGCGCCGGCGGCGGCGAGCGAGCGGGCGTAGGCGAGGCCGAGGCCGCGGCCGCTGCCGGTGACGACGGCCACCTTGCCGGAGAGATCCAAGTGGGTCATGAGAGGGGGTCCTTCCCGTGAGCCGGGTGCGGGACGCGGGGAGCCGCGGCCTGGGCACGCACCGGCGGCGCCAAAGCTAGGCATAATTTTGTCTGCGGTCAATGAACTGCCGAACATAAGTGCCGAGGGGCAGGTCCCGCGCCTACGCTGTCCCCCGTGACCCCTCCCGATCCGAAGCGCCAGCCGGAAGCCGAGCCCGACGCGGGCGCCCCCGGCGCCCCGGCCCGCCCCCAGTCCCTGATGCTGACCTTCTTCGGCATCCACGTCCTCGGCACCGGCACCGCCCTGTCCTCGGCGAGCGTGATCGACGCCTTCGCCCGCGTGGAGGTGGGTGAGGACGCCGTGCGCTCGACCCTGACGCGGATGGTCGGCCGGGGCCTGCTCGAACGGCACCGGCGCGGTCGCCGGATGTACTTCTCGCTCACGGCCCGTGCCGCCGAGGTGCTCGCCGACGGGGAGGAGCGCGTCCAGCGGACGGGCGCCGTCAACCGGGCCTGGGACGGCACCTGGACCCTGGTCGGCTTCTCCCTGCCCGAGTCCTGGCGCCGCGAACGGCACGACCTGCGCTCCCGGCTGGTCTGGGCGGGCTTCGGCCCGCTGCAGAGCGGACTGTGGGTCGCCCCCGGACGCATCGACGTGGCGCCCATCGCCGATGAACTCGGGCTCGGGGACCGTATCAGGGCCTTCCACGGGGAGGCCGCCGCGCCCACCGAGGCCGGGCCCCTGCTCCGT
Organism: Streptomyces sp. NPDC053432; assembly: GCF_055585365.1. Classification (NCBI taxonomy): domain Bacteria; kingdom Bacillati; phylum Actinomycetota; class Actinomycetes; order Kitasatosporales; family Streptomycetaceae; genus Streptomyces; species Streptomyces sp. NPDC053432. Next base: position 541,857 of record NZ_JBVJKF010000001.1, on the reverse strand, counting down.
ACCGCCTTCGACGTCGACGCGATCGCCGAGGGCTACCGGTCCTTCCTGGCCCGCTGGGGTGAAGGTACCGCGCCCGCCGAGGCGCGCGACGACCTGGGCCGCCTCCTGCTGCTGCACACCGACTGGCTCGACCTGGTGCGCCGCGACCCCCACCTGCCGGCGGAGCACCTGCCCGAGCACTGGCCCGCCGCACGCGCGGAGGCGATGTTCCGTGAGCTGTCCGCGCGTTTCGAGCCGGGGGCGCGGCGGATCGCGGAGGAGATCCTCGACCGCTGGGAGCCGGGCGCGGAGGCGTAGAGCGCCCCGGGGGGGGCTTATGTCAACACCATTGACCTTGTTGTGGGCCGAAGGGTCTCATGGTCGGCACCTCGGAGGGTCCGTGCGCTCGGGCGCCTCCGCGACCCGAAGGAACCCCATGGACCACCTCACCTCGCTCAGGGACGCCGAGCCCCGCCCGTTCTGGCTCGACGACCCCCGCCGTCCGCACGCCGCCCCCGCCCTCGTGGGCGCCACCACCTGCGATCTCCTCGTCGTCGGCGGCGGCTACACCGGCCTGTGGACCGCACTCCTCGCCAAGGAGCGCGACCCCTCCGCCGACGTGGTCCTCGTCGAGGCGGACGAGGCCGGCGGCGCCGCCTCCGGCCGGAACGGGGGATTCTGCGAGTCCAGCCTCACCCACGGCCTGCACAACGGCCTCCAGCGCTGGCCCGGGGAGATCGGCCTCCTGGAACGGCTCGGCCGGGAGAACCTCCAGGCCATCGAGGACGCCGTCCACCGCCACGGGATCGACTGCGACTGGGAGCGCACCGGCTCCATCGTCGTGGCCACCGAGCCGTACCAGCTCGCCGGCCTCGCGGAGGAGGCCGAGGCCGCGGCCCGCCATGGCGGCAAGCCGGTCCTGCTCGACGGCGGGGCCGTCCGGGCGGAGATCGACTCCCCGACCTTCCTCGGCGGCCTGTGGAACAAGGACGACGTCGCCATGGTCAACCCGGCCCGGCTCGCCTGGGGGCTCAAGAGCGCGTGCCTCGCCCTGGGTGTCCGGATCCACGAGCACACCCCCGCCACCTCGCTCGACGAGCACGGATCCGCGATCGGCGTCCGCACCCCCTACGGCCGGATCACCGCCCGGCGCGTCGCGCTCGCCACCAACGCCTACCCCTCCCTGGTCCGGCGCCACCGCCCGTACACCGTCCCCGTGTACGACTACGCGCTGATGACCGAGCCGCTGACCGAGGCGCAGCTCGCCTCCGTGGGCTGGACGCGGCGCCAGGGCTTCGCGGACAGCGCGAACCAGTTCCACTACGTCCGCCTCTCCGCCGACAACCGCATCCTGTGGGGCGGGTACGACGCCGTGTACCGCTACGGCGGCCGCGTCCGCGCCGAACACGACCGGCGGCCCGAGACCTTCGCGACCCTCGCCGGTCACTTCTTCACGACGTTCCCGCAGTTGGAAGGGGTGCGGTTCACCCACTCCTGGGGCGGCGCCATCGACACGAGCACCCGCTTCTGCGTGTTCTTCGACACCAGTCACCACGGGAAGGTCTCCTACGCCGCCGGGTTCACCGGCCTCGGAGTCGGCGCCAGCCGCTTCGGCGCCGAGGTGATGCTCGACCTTTTGGCGGGCGAGCGCACCGAGCGCACCGAGCTGCAGATGGTCCGCCGCAAGCCCCTGCCGTTCCCGCCGGAGCCGGTCCGGTCCGTCGGCATCGGCATCACCAAGTGGTCCATGGCCCGGGCCGACCTCAACCAGGGCCGCCGCAACCTCTGGCTGCGCACCCTGGACCGCCTCGGCCTCGGCTTCGACAGCTGACGTCCCGCCCCACTCCCGCGACGCCGGGCGGCGCGACCTGACCGGACGCCGCCGGGCGTACCGGGCACAGGACATCCGCCCCGGTCGGCCGTCCCCTCGCCGGCCTGCGTGTCCTGATCTCCGATGGCGACTCCAGGCAGGCGGCCAGAGAGAGCGACCCCGACGGGCTCGGCCTGTACGAACTGCGCCGAGCGATGGGCGCGGTCGGCGCGGATGCGGTCGTCATCGCCCCGTGGCAGGTCCTGTCCGGCAGGGCCACGGCGGTGTCAACGGATGGGACCTCCCGCCCAGCGCCGCACGGCGCTCCCCGCCGGGAACGAGAACGCGCCTGCCAGGGGCGCGGCCTTCGGAGTCTGACTCTCCGAAGGCCCTTGCGGCGACGATCGACCGAGTGCCACCCCCGCGGACACGTCGAACTCGCCGTGCGTGGCGGGCTGAAGGCCAAGACCGGTTGGGACCGCGGCGAGCAGCGGCCCGATGACCCGTGGGCCGGGACCGTCACGGACGCCGACTCCGCGGCCCTCTTCCGGGACGGCCGCACCGGACCCCCGGCGGAGGGTCAGCCATTACGTGGAGAACGACGTGCCCGGCCGCTGACCCGGCAGCGCGGCCAAGTCCCTCCCCGGCCGGAGATTACGGCCGGGGCGGTCGTCGTGCCGTCCTACCCGCTACCCCGCCCGTTCTCCGAGCGCCCGCATGCCCCTGGAGCGAGCGATCCCCGACGCCGCGTCGGAGCCGAGGAGGCCGAGGACCTCGCGGGCGAGGCGCGGCCGGGTGGAGGTGGCCAGTACGCCCCCGCCGAACACCGAGCTGATGGCGGTGTCGCCCGGAAGGGGACCGATGACGACAACGCCCGGCAAGTCCATCAGTTCGCTGTGCTGTTGAAAGGCCAGATCGGCCTGGCCGGACGACAGGAGGCTGCCGGCGGGCACCCCGGGGGGTGCCTGGACGAGCCGGTCCCCGAGCGCGTCGGCGAGACCCAGCCTGCTGATCAGACCGACCAGGGACGTACCGCTGGGGCCCGTGGAATAGGCGACGTTCTTCGCGGACAGAAGTGCGGCCCGCAGGTCGGATTCCGAGCCGAGTGCCGGAACCGGCATTCCCTGCGGGACGGCGGCGACGACCGAGGAGACCCACAGCGGGCGTGCCGTGTCCGCGAGCAGGTGCCCCGCCCTGTCCAGTTCGGCCAGCGCCCCCTCGGCGAGCACGAGCAGGTCGGCTTCGGCGCCCTCGCGCACCCGCCGCGCGGTCTCCACTCCACCGGCGGCCTCGAAACGCACCCCGATCCCGTGGATGAGCCGGATGTGTTCGGAAAGCTCGGCCAGAACCGGCCGTGTCGCCATCGAGGAAAGCCCGGAGATCTCTTGGTTCACATCGTTTCCTTGGTGTGGGGCGGAGGTGCGGGGCGGCCGGTGAGGGGCGCGGGCGGACGGACTCTGCGGCCGTCTGCGCGACCGCCCGCATGAGCACAACCCTCAGCACCACGCACCACGCACCAGGTGGTCGTGGAACTGGCGGACCGGGGAGTGCCGGAGCCTGCGCAGGACGGGTCCTGGCACATCGGCCTGCGGCTCCGGGAGGTCGCCCCGGGATGCCTGGAAGGCCCGGTCGGCGGTGCACGAGGGCACGGAGCTCGTCGTCGCCGAACGTATCACCGGTCACCGGCCGGTGCAGCTGGTGGACATGACATTCGATCAGGCTTCCGCCTGACGGAAACACCGGCGACCGGCTGGGGCTCCGGCTGCCAACGTTCGGGGTGTTCGGAACGTTCGCAGTTGCTCAGGAGATGCCATGACAGACATCGCCGTCGACACCGTTGCCTCGGTTCCAGTCGCCGTGGTCGGTGCCGGCCCGGCCGGCTTGATGCTGGCGCACCTGCTCGGGCGCGCGGGGGTCGGGACGATCGTGGTCGACACCCGCACCCGGCGCGAGATCGAGACGACGCAACGGGCCGGCATCCTCGAGGCCGACGCGGCCCGGGACCTGGTCGAGACCGGAGTGTCCGACCGGATCCTGCGCGAGGGCCACGAGCACGAAGGCGTGGAGATCCGGTTCGACGGCCGGCCCCACCGCATCGACTTCAAGGAACTGGTCGGACAGTCGGTGTGGCTCTACCCGCAGACCGACGTGTTCACCGACCTGGCCGACGCACGGGAACGCGACGGCGGCACGGTCCACTTCGGCGTCCGGGACACCGAGGTCCTCGACATCACCACCGGCGCTCCGCGGGTCCGGTACACCGCGCCCGACGGGGCCCGGCACGAGATCCGGGCGCGGTACGTGGTCGGCGCGGACGGATCGCGCAGCATGTGCCGCAACCTGGTCCCCGAGGACCGGCGGGTGCGCTACGGCAAGGAGTACCCCTTCGCGTGGTTCGGCATCATGGCCGAAGCGCCGATGAGCGCGCCCGAGCTGGTCTACGCCCACTCCGCGCACGGCTTCGCGCTGATCAGCCAGCGCACCGAGACCGTTCAGCGGATGTACTTCCAGTGCGACCCCGACGAGCCCGCCGACGCCTGGCCGGACGATCGGATCTGGGAGACGCTCCAGGCCCGGGTGGCCGGGGAGGACGGCTTCCGCCTCGAAGAGGGGCCGATCCTGGAGAAGACGGTGCTGCGGTTCCGTTCGTTCGTGCAGGAGCCCATGCGCTGGGGCTCGATGGCACTCGCGGGCGACGCCGCGCACACGGTGCCGCCGACCGGCGCCCGCGGGCTCAACCTCGCGCTGCACGACGTGAAGGTGCTCGCCGACGTCCTGGTGCGGGCCCTCGGAACCGAGGGCGAGGCCGCGCTGGACGACTACCAGCCGCGCGCCCTGCAGCGGGTCTGGAGGGCGCAGAACTTCTCCCACTGGATGACCCGACTGCTCCACACCCCGCCCGGCGGCGCGCCGTTCGACCTGCGGCGCCAGCTCGGCGAGCTCGACAACGTGGTCGGCACCCGCGCCGGGCGCGCCTATCTCGCCGAGCAGTACACCGGCTGGCCCGCCGGCTCCCTGGGCTGACCCCGACGACCAGCAGGAGACACCCATGATCATCGACTGTCACGGTCACTTCACCACCGCGCCGCCGCAGCTGGCGCAGTGGCGTGACCGGCAGGTGGCCGCGGTCGGCGCCGCCGGGCATGCCCCCGATCCGGACGACCTGGTCATCACCGACGACGACCTGCGTCACGCCGTCGAGAGCAACCAGCTGCGCCTCATGGACGAACGCGGCATCGACCTGACGGTCTTCTCCCCGCGCGCCAGCTTCATGGCCCACCACATCGGCGACTTCGAGGTCTCCTCGGTGTGGGCGAGGATCTGCAACGATCTGATCCACCGCGTCAGCACGCTCTACCCCGACCGTTTCGCGATGGGCGCGATGCTGCCGCAGTCGCCGGGCGCCGCCCCCGCGACCTGCCTGCCCGAGCTGCGCCGCGCGGTCGAGGAGCTCGGCGCGGTGTCGGTCAACCTCAACCCCGATCCGTCGGGCGGCAAGTGGACCGCGCCGCCACTGACCGACCGGAGCTGGTACCCGCTCTACGAGGCGATGACCGAGTACGACATCCCCGCGATGATCCACGTGAGTACGTCGTGCAACCCGGCCTTCCACACCACCGGCGCCCACTACCTCAACGCGGACACCACGGCGTTCATGCAGCTGGTCCAGGGCGACCTGTTCGCCGACTTCCCGTCGCTGCGGTTCGTCATCCCGCACGGCGGGGGAGCGGTCCCCTACCACTGGGGCCGGTTCCGAGGCCTGGCGATGGCGCTGGGCCGGCCGGACCCCGAGTCCCTGCTGGACAACGTCTTCTTCGACACCTGCGTGTACCACCAGCCCGGCATCGACCTGCTCACCCGGGTCGTCCCCAGCCGCTCCGTCCTCTTCGCCAGCGAGATGATCGGCGCCGTCCGCGACATCGATCCGCGCACCGGTCACCACTTCGACGACACGAAGCGGTACGTCGAGGCCACCGCGCACCTCACCGACGACGAACGGGCCGACGTCTACTCGGGCAACGCCCTGCGCGTGTACCCCCGGCTCGCCGCCCGCCTCGCCGCCACCAGCCACTGACTCCCGGAGGAGAACGCATGGAACACACCGAGATCGGTGTCGTCCACACCTCGATCACCCGCGCGGATCCCGAGGACGTCGCCGCACTGTCGGCGTTCGGGGTCGCGACCCTCCACGAGGCCATGGGCCGCACCGGCCTGATGCGCCCCTACGTGAACCCCGTCTACCCCGGCGCCCGCCTGTGCGGGACCGCGGTGACCGTCCTGCTGCAACCCGGCGACAACTGGATGCTCCACGTCGCCGCCGAGCAGATCAGGGAGGGGGACGTCGTCGTCGCGGCGTGTACCACCGAGAGCGAGGACGGGTTCTTCGGCGACCTGCTCGCCACCTCCTTCCGCGCCCGGGGCTGCCGGGGCCTGGTCATCGACGGCGGCGTACGCGACGCGGCCGACCTGGAGGAGATGGACTTCCCCGTCTTCGCCCGGGCGGTCAACGCCAAGGGCACGGTCAAGGCCACGCTCGGCTCGGTCAACGTCCCGGTCGTCTGCGCCAACGCCCTGGTCAGGCCCGGGGACGTGGTCGTGGCGGACCGCGACGGCGTCGTGGTGGTGCCCCGTGAGCGGGCCGCCGAGGTCGCCGGGGCCGCGGCCCGGCGCGAAGCGGCCGAGGAGAGCAAGCGCGCCCGCTTCCGCGCGGGCGAGCTCGGCCTGGACATGTACGCCATGCGAGGCCCACTGGCCGAGCTCGGGCTGCGGTACGAGGACTGACGATGACGACGAGCCACGAGAAGACCCCCGGCTGGCTGGACTGGTACGCCGATCCCAGCCGGCCCCGGTTCCGGCTGCCCGAGGGCGCCGTCGACGCGCACTGCCACGTCTTCGGGCCCGGGGCGGAGTTCCCCTACGCCCCCGAGCGGAAGTACACCCCGTGCGACGCCTCCCGACACCAACTCGTCGCCCTGCGCGACCGGTTGGGCGTCACCCGTAACGTCGTGGTGCAGGCGACCTGCCACGGCGCCGACAACAGCGCGATGGTCGACGCCCTGCGCGCCTCGGGAGGCACGGCCCGGGGGGTCGCCACCGTACGGCCCGGGATCCCGGAGCCGGAGCTGCGCGAGCTCCACGAGGCGGGCGTCCGCGGCGTGCGGTTCAACTTCGTCAAACGGCTCGTCGACGCCGCTCCGCGCCAGGACCTGTGGGACGTCGTCGAACGGATCGCGCCCTACGGATGGCACGTCGTCGTCTATTTCGAGGCCGCCGACCTCGCAGACCTGCGCGACTTCCTCCTCTCCATCCCCGTACCGCTGGTCGTCGACCACATGGGCCGGCCCGACGTCACCCGGGACCCGCACGGTCCGGAGTTCGAGGCCTTCCTGGACTTCCTGCGCGCCCGGCCGGACATCTGGTGCAAGGTGACCTGCCCGGAGCGGCTGTCGGTGAGCGGCCCGCCCGCCCTCGACGGCGAACGGCGCCCCTACCGCGATGTCGTTCCGTTCGCGCGGCGCGTCGTCGAGGAGTTCCCCGACCGGGTGCTGTGGGGCACCGACTGGCCGCACCCGAACCTCACCGGCCACATGCCCGACGATGGCCTGCTCGTCGACTTCGTCCCGCACATCGCGCCGACGCCCGAGCTCCGGCAGAAGCTCCTCGTCGACAACCCGACCCGTCTGTACTGGCCCCAAGCGGACTGACCCGCACCACGATCGGAGTTCCGGCATGTCGCTGGACAAGACCTACAAACTGGTGCCGGGGACCACGGTCTTCGACGCCGAGCAGTCCGCCAAGGGCTACCACCTCAACCAGTTCTGCATGTCGCTGATGACGGCGGAGAACCGCGCCCTCTACCTCGCCGACGAGCGCGCCTACCTGGACGCGTGGCCGCTGCGGGAGGAGCAGAAGCGGGCGCTGCTCGACCGCGACCTCAACGCCGCGATGCGCGAGGGCGGCAACATCTACTTCCTCGCCAAGTGGGGTGCGACGCTGGGCCTCTCGTTCCAGCAGATGGCGGGCTCGATGACCGGCATGACCGAGCGGGAGTACCGCGACATGATGGTCCGCGGCGGCCGCCCCGTCGACGGCAACCGCATCGACCACGCCGTCCTCGAAGCGGCGCACGCCGACCCGGCACCACCGCCCGAGCACGCCACGATCACCGGCGCGGTCTTCACCTCGCACGTCCCGGCGATCGGCGCGGCGATGGACCACGACAAGACCGACGAGCCGTACTGGCAGCCGGTCTTCGCGGGATACGAGTACTCCAGGGGATGGGAGCGGGAGAACCTTCCCGACGTGATCTTCCTGGTCTACAACGACCACGCCAGCGCCTTCGACCAGTCGATGGTCCCGACCTTCGTGCTCGGCACCGGCGCCGTCTTCCCCGTCGCCGACGAAGGGTACGGGCCCCGCCCCGTCCCGGGCGTCGAGGGAGACCCCGATCTGGCCGCACACATCGCCCACTCGCTCATCAGGGACGACTTCGACCTCACCCTCGCCAACGAGATGACCGTCGACCACGGGCTGACCGTCCCGCTGTCCCTGATGTTCGGGGACGTCGAGAAGTGGCCGTGCAAGGTGATCCCGTTCCACGTCAACGTGGTCCAGTACCCCGTGCCCTCGGGCGCCCGCTGCTTCGCACTCGGCCGGGCCCTGCGCAAGGCCGTCGAGTCGTACGACAGGCCGCTGAAGGTGCAGGTGTGGGGCACCGGCGGCATGAGCCACCAACTCCAGGGCCCGCGCGCCGGACTCATCAACCGGGAGTGGGACAACGCCTTCCTCGACAGGCTCGTCGCCGACCCGGTCGGCCTGTCCCGGGTGCCGCACCTGGAGTACGTCGAGGAAGCGGGTTCGGAGGGCATCGAACTGGTGATGTGGCTGATCGCCCGCGGGGCGATGAGCGACGTCGACGGGTCGGGCGACATCGAGGTCAAGCACCGCTTCTACCACGTGCCGGCGTCCAACACCGCCGTCGGCCACCTCATACTCGACAACCACCCGCGGGCCCAGGCGCCCGCCGAAGGAGCGAAGTGACATGAGCGACGGACGAACCCTCCGGGTGGCCCTGGCCGGCGGTGGCGCCTTCGGCGCCAAGCACGCGGCCGCGCTGCGCCGGATCGAGGGCGTCGAAGTGGCCGCGGTCGTGAGCAGCACCCTCGAAACCGCCCGCAAGTTCGCCGCGGAACAGGGCGTCGGCCGCGGCGTCGCCTCCCTGGACGAGGTGCTGGCGATGGACGACATCGACGCCGTCGTCCTCGCCACGCCCACCCCGCTGCACGCCGAGCAGACGCTGGCCTGCCTGGAGGCGGGCAAGCACGTCCAGACGGAGATCCCCCTCGCCGCCTCCCTGGCCGACGCCGAGGCCTGCCTGGAAGCCCAGCAGCGCACCGGACTGGTCGCCATGGTGGGACACACCCGGCGCTTCAACCCCAGCCACCAGTGGGTGCGCCGCCGGGTCCTGGCCGGGGACTACCGGATCCAGCAGATGGACGTGCAGACGTACTTCTTCCGCCGCACGAACCTCAACGCGCTCGGACAGCCGCGCTCATGGACCGACCACCTGCTGTGGCACCACGCGGCGCACACCGTCGACCTGTTCGCCTACCAGACCGGCTCCCCGATCGTGCAGGCCAACGCCCTCCAGGGCCCGATCCACCCCGAACTCGGCATCGCGATGGACCTGTCGATCCAGCTGCGCGCGCAGAACGGCGCCATCTGCACCCTGTCCCTGTCGTTCAACAACGACGGCCCGCTCGGCACCTTCTTCCGCTACATCGGCGACACCGGCACCTACATCGCCCGCTACGACGACCTCGTCACCGGCAAGGACGAGCCGATCGACGTGAGCGGGGTCGACGTGTCGATGGACGGCATCGAACTGCAGGACCGCGAGTTCGTCGCCGCCATCCGCGAGGCCCGCGAGCCGAACGCCTCCATCGCCCAGGTACTGCCCTGCTACCGGACGCTGGCGGCCCTGGAAGCACAGCTCGACGCTTCAGGGCCCGCCTGAGCGCTTCCTGGGTGGCCTGCCCGCTCAGCAGGCCACCCAGGACGGGAGGAATGTCGAGGAGGACATGCGCACCGCGAGACCCGAGCGGTGGTCACGTCGGCGCCGACACCGTCAGCACCGCGCAGCCGCCTCCTGCGGTGTTCCGGATGAGTGAGGGCAGGAGGTGATTGCGGCGTGGTGCACAGGGCGCGAGGACGCGGGCCGGATAGGGGTCTGTCATGACGACGTTTCCCCTGCGCCGGCGTCCTGCTCTCCTGGCCCTGGCCACCGCGTTGCTCCTGGTCGCACCGACCGCGATGGCAGCCACGCCACCAGCCCCCTCCCGCGGTGCCCTCTCCCTCCCGGAATCCCAGGGCGCGGCCGGCGGGAATCCCTCCCCGCCGGCCGACACCGGCCGGCAGGTGGAGAGGTTCAAGCACCAACTGGCCAGATCCGGCTCCAACGACGCCGACGACCCGATCACCCGGAACTTCAGTCTGCCGGACGGTTCCTTCGTCGTCGCGTACGGAACGAACCACGCGGCCACCGGCCAGGCGACCTACTCCAGCGCCACCCTCTACGCCGACGCCGAGGCCGCCGTGGCCCTGGCTGCCAAGAACAACCGTGAACTACAGGGCAGCGCTGACGACTTCATCCACGATCAGCCGCACGCGGACCAGCTCTACGCCTGGACCTTCAGCCGCGCAGGCGACGACGGACCGGCCGGGCCGCACGTCACCGCACTCCCGCCCACCAGCACCGACTTCTGCGCGCAGTACGGCACCGACCGGCCCGTCGACATGAGCACCCTCCGATTCGTGGCCCGTGCCTACATGCAACCCGGCACCCTCACCCGCCCCGCCCTCTCCTCACTGCTCCTCGACCGGCTCCTCGTCTTCACCCCGAAGAAGTAGGCGCGATGTCTTCGGGCACCGGTCACGGCTGGCAGTTCTGGATCGACCGGGGTGGCACCTTCACCGACATCGTCGCCCGGACACCGGACGGTCGCCTCCTGTCCCACAAGCTCCTGTCCGAAAACCCGGCCCGCTATCGCGACGCGGCCATTGCCGGGATCCGCACGCTGCTGGGGCTGGAGCAGGGCGGGGAGATGCCCCGTGCCGCGATCGACGCCGTGCGGATGGGTACCACTGTGGCCACCAATGCCCTGCTGGAACGTACCGGCGAGCGCACCGCTCTGGTCATCACGCGTGGCTTCCGCGACGCCCTGCGCATCGGTTACCAGAACCGCCCCCGCCTGTTCGACCGGCAGATCCTCCTTCCTGAGGCCCTTTACGAGAGGGTCATCGAGGTCGCCGAACGCATCACCGGTGACGGTACGGTGCTGAGTCCGCCCGATCTGGACGGCCTCGCCGTCGAGCTGCGACGCGCATACGACGACGGCATCCGCGCGGTCGCGGTGGTGTGCCTGCACAGCGCGCTGCATCCGGGGCACGAGCGGGCGATCGGCGAGCTGGCCGAGCGCATCGGGTTCCCCCAGATCTCGCTGTCCAGCGAAGTGAGCCCCCTCGTGAAACTGGTGCCCCGGGGAGACACCGCGGTCGTCGACGCCTGTCTTTCCCCCGTCCTGCGCCGCTACGTCCGGCAGGTCGAGGACCGGACGGGAGGCGTGCGGCTGATGTTCATGCAGTCCAACGGCGGTCTGGCCGAGGCGGGGCACTTCCGGGGCAAGGACGCCATCCTGTCCGGTCCGGCCGGTGGCATCGTCGGGATGGCGCGCCTGTCGCAGCTGGCCGGATTCGACAAGGTCATCGGCTTCGACATGGGCGGTACCTCCACCGACGTGTCCCACTTCGCCGGAACCTATGAGCGGGTGTCAACCTCCCAGGTGGCGGGAGTCCGTCTCCAGGCGCCCATGCTCGACATCCACACCGTCGCGGCGGGAGGCGGGTCCATCCTGCACTTCGACGGCAGCCGCTACCGCGTCGGCCCCGACTCCGCCGGGGCGGACCCCGGACCTGCGTGCTACCGCGCGCAGGGCCCGCTGACGGTGACCGACGCGAACGTGATGCTCGGCCGCATCCAGCCGGTTCAGTTCCCCAGCGTCTTCGGGCCTGACGGACATCAGCCCATCGACCGCCACGTCGTACGGCGGGGGTTCGCCGAACTCGCCGGGGAGATCCGCTCGCGTACCGGCGACCGGCGATCGCCCGAGCAGGTGGCCGAAGGCTTTCTGCAGGTGGCGGTGGCGAACATGGCGGCCGCCGTCAAGCGGATCTCCGTGCAGCGGGGGCACGACGTCACGCGGTACGCACTGACCTCCTTCGGCGGGGCCGGCGGCCAGCACGCGTGCGCCGTCGCCGATGCCCTGGGGATCCGCACCGTTCTCGTACCCCCCATGGCCGGGGTGCTCTCCGCGTTGGGCATCGGTCTCGCCGACACCGTCACCGTGCGCGAGCGGTCGGTCGAACTGCCCCTGGAAGAGGCGAGCACGCAGCGGATCCACGTGGTCGCCGACGAACTGGAGGCCGCGGCACGCGACGTGCTGCACGCGGAGGACGTCCCTGCCGAACGCATCCTGGTCACGCGGACCGCACGGCTGCGCTACGACGGCACCGACACGGCGGTCACGGTGGCACTGGCCGACGCCCCGGCCATGACCGAGGCCTTCGAGGCGAGCCACCGGGCGATGTACTCGTTCCTCATGGACCGCCCCGTCATCGTCGAAGCACTCTCGGTCGAAGCAACGGGTCTCACCCCGCAACCCGACCTGAGCCACCTCGCCGAGCGGGGCCCGGCCGACGACGACGTTCCCCCCGACACCGTGCCCCTCTACACGGACGGCGCGTGGCGCGAGGTGTCCCTGCGGCAGCGGGAACGCCTGCGCCCGGGCGCCGTCGTGACCGGCCCGGCCGTGATCACCGAAACCGACGCGACCACGGTCGTGGACTCCGGCTGGCGGGCCACCGTGAACGGCACCGGGCATCTGGTCGTCGAACGCGTCACCGTGCCGGCCGGGGCCGACGTGGAGACCGAGGCCGACCCCGTCATGCTGGAGATCTTCAACAGCCTCTTCGTGTCGATCGCCGAGCAGATGGGCGCACGGCTGGCTTCGACGGCGCAGTCCGTCAACATCAAGGAACGGCTGGACTTCTCCTGCGCGCTGTTCGACCCCGGCGGCAACCTGGTCGCCAACGCCCCCCACATCCCCGTGCACCTGGGCTCCATGGGCACCGCCGTCAGGGAGGTCGTCCGTCGCCGGTCCGGGACGATGCGGCCCGGCGAGGCCTACGCGGTCAACGATCCGTACCACGGTGGCACCCACCTGCCGGACATCACCGTGGTGACCCCGGTCTTCGACGAGCGCGGCGAAGTGCCCGGCCCGGAGATCCTGTTCTTCGTCGCCTCACGGGGCCACCATGCCGAGATCGGCGGTCTGACGCCGGGGTCCATGCCGGCCGACAGCCGGGAGATCGACGAGGAGGGCGTCCTCTTCGACAACTGGCTGCTCGTCGAGGGCGGCAGGCTGCGGGAGGCCGAGACCCTGGCGCTCCTGGCCCGGGCGAGATACCCGTCGCGCGCGCCGGCGACCAACCTCGCCGACCTGCGGGCCCAGATCGCGGCCAATCGCAAGGGCGTCGAGGAGGTCGGCAAGATGATCGACCACTTCGGGCTGGACGTGGTGCGGGCGTACATGCGTCACGTCCAGGACAACGCCGAGGAAGCCGTCCGCAGAGCGGTCGTGACCCTCACCGACGGCGAATTCCGCTACGAGATGGACTCCGGCGCGGTGATCTCCGTACGGGTGACGGTGGACCGGAGGGAACGGTCGGCGACGATCGACTTCACCGGTACATCGGCCCAGTTGAGCACCAACTTCAACGCGCCCACCCCGGTGGTGAACGCGGCCGTGCTGTACGTCTTCCGTACCCTGCTCGCCGAGGACATCCCGCTCAACGACGGCTGCCTCAGGCCCCTGCGGATCATCGTCCCGCCCGGGTCCATGCTCGCACCGGTCCATCCCGCCGCCGTAGTGGCCGGGAACGTCGAGACGTCCCAGGCGATCACCGGGGCCCTCTACGCCGCCCTGGGCTCGCAGGCCGAGGGGAGCGGCACCATGAACAACGTGACCTTCGGCAACGACCGGCACCAGTACTACGAAACCGTGGCCTCCGGGTCCGGAGCCGGACCGGGGTTCGACGGCACGTCAGCCGTGCAGACCCACATGACCAACTCCCGCCTCACCGATCCCGAAATCCTCGAACTGCGCCTCCCCGTCCTCGTGCAGGAGTTCTCCGTTCGTACCGGCAGCGGCGGGGCGGGACGCTGGCGGGGCGGCGACGGCACCGTACGCAAGATCCGCTTCCGGGAACACATGACGGTCAGCACCCTGTCCGGTCACCGCCGGATCCCGCCGTACGGCATGGCCGGCGGTGACCCCGGCGCGCTGGGCACCAACCGGGTGGAGCGGGCCGACGGCACCACCACGCCAATGGCCGCATGCGACTCCGTCGCCGTGCAGCCCGGCGACCTGCTGGTCATCGAGACACCGGGCGGAGGCGGCTACGGCAAGCCCTCCTGACATGGCCGCGGAGCCGGTAGCCGAGGCGGCAGAGCGTGCCGGGGCGGTGGCGCCGGAGGCAGACGTCACGACCGTCTCCTCCACCTTCGGGTGTCGCCGGCCGGAGGGCCATGGGCCCCCTGGTCCCCTTGTGGGGCCCGACCGGCACCTGCACGAGGCCCGGCTCAGGGCCATGCTGGATGTCCGGGACAAGACCCCACGACGAGGCGAGGGGAGTCTGGCATGGGATCGGCGACACACACGCGGGCGCAGCCCCCATCGGCCGGGCCCGACGCGCCCGTGACGACCTGGACCGTCGGGGAGGTCATGCGAACGGACGTGGTGGCCATCGCCGCCCGCGAGACCGTGCTCATGGCCTGGGAGCTGCTCGAGAGGACCGGTGCCGCGCACCTTCCCGTCCTGCTGCCGGACGGCCGGTGCTCCGGACTCCTCGACCGCTGCGACATCGCGGTCGCGTGCTCCGCGCCCGCCGTCGTGCTCTCGGCACTGGACGTCGGCACCTTGGTGTCGGGGCGTCGGCGGGTGGCGGTCCGGGCGCGGGAAAGCGTACGCAAGGCAGCGTTCGCCATGACGGAGAACGGTTGCGACGCCCTGCCGGTGCTCGGCAGCGGCGGCATGCTGGTCGGATTGCTGACGGCATCCGACATCGTCGCCGCCCTCGTACGGCACCCGGCCTCCGGGCCCCGGGCCGCGGAGGGGGAACCGATCGGACCGTTCCCGATGACCCCGGGACTCGGGCCCCGCCGTGACGACCGGGTGAGCCCCGTGCCATGAGCGGCGTCACAGGATGAGGACGAGACGGCCAGGACAAACCCCCGGCGTGGGGCAGGGGCGAGGGCTCAGGTCATGCGGTGAAGGCGAGGGCGCGTACGGAACCCCGGCCGGAGCCCTTCGCGGCCGATGTCAGAGGGCCGGGCGGACAGCGGGCGCCGTCGGCTGCACCTGATCCGGTGGCCGATCGTCGTGGCGCGGACCGCTGTTCATGACCCCATCCCAGCGCATCGGGAAGACCGGGGCAAGATCCTGAACGGGACCTTGACGGCCTTCTGGTGCCCAGCGGGTGACCGTGCCGATCCGGTCTTTGCGCAGCTGGTTCCCGAGCCGGTTCAGGTGACCGCCGAGGTCGGGAGATCCGCCGTGACCGGCGGTGCGCCGCCCGCTGTGGGGAGGGTGATGACCATGGTGAGGCCCCCGCCGGGAGTGTCCTCGGCCGTGAGCGTGCCACCAATGGCCTCCGTGAAGCCGCGGGCGACCGCGAGGCCGAGGCCGACGCCGGCGCCGCGTGGGGCGTCGCCGTGGCGCTGGAAGGGTTCGAAGATCCGGTCCTTGGCCTCGTCCGGGACGCCGGGGCCGCGGTCGACGACGCGCAGCTCCACGCGCTCGTGCAGGGCGCTGGCCGTGACGTTGACGGGCTGGCCGTCGGGGCTGTACTTGACGGCGTTCTCGACGATGTTGGCGACGGCCCGCTCCAGCAGGCCGCGGTCGACGGCGATCATCGGGAGGGTTTCGGGGATGTCGAGTTCGACGCTGTCCTCCGGTACGCCGCCCAGGGCCATGGGGACGACCTCGTCGAGGTCGGTCTCGCGGATCAGCGGGACGACGGTGCCGGTGTTGAGGCGCGACATGTCGAGGAGGTTGCCGATCAGGGCGGCGAGCCGGTCGGCGCCGTCCTCGATGCCTTCGAGGAGTTCGGCCTTGTCGTCCTCGGACCAATCGACGTCGTCGGAGCGCAGCGAGCTGACGGAGGCCTTGATACCGGCGAGCGGGGTGCGCAGGTCGTGGCTGACCGCGGCGAGCAGCGCGGTGCGGATGCGGTTGGCCTCGGCGAGTTCGCGGGACTTCTCGGCCTCGTCGACGAGGCGCTGGCGGTCGAGGACGACGGCGGCCTGGGCGGCGAACGCGCCGAGGACGCGGCGGTCCTCGGCGGGCAGGACCCGGCCGGTCAGGGCGAGTGCCATGTGGTCGCCGATGGGCAGGTCGACGTCGGCGTCCTCGGGCCGGCTGACAGGACCGGTGCCGACGGATGCGGCCGTGGTCCAGGGGTCGACCTCGCCGGCGCGCTCCAGGAGGACCACCGACTGCATGGCGAAGGTCTCGCGCAGTCGCTCGAGGAGGGCGTCGAGGGAGTTCTCGCCGCGCAGGACGCTGCCCGCGAGGAAGGAGAGGATCTCGGATTCGGCGCGCAGCCGGGCCGCCTGGTGGGTGCGCCGGGCCGCCAGGTCGACCACCGAGGCCACCGACACGGCCACTCCCACGAAGATCGCGATGGCGACGATGTTCAAGGGGTCGGAGATGGTGAACTCGTGGAGCGGCGGGGTGAAGTAGTAGTTAAGGAGCAGGGATCCGAAGGCTGCCGACGCCAGGGCCGGAAGCAGCCCGCCGAGCAGTGCCGCGGCCACCGTGCACGTGAGGAAGAGCAGCATGTCGTTGGCCAGGCCGAGCTCGGGGACGACCTGGCTCAGCAGGACCGTGAGCAGGGCGGGGCCGGCGATGCCGGTGATCCAGCCCCAGATGAGGCGGGAGCGGCCGAGCCGCGCGCCACGGGCGACGGGCAGCCCGCGGCCCTTGGCGGCCGCGTCGTGGGTGACGATGTGGACGTCGAGGTCGGGGCCGGACTCGCGGGCGACGGTGGCACTGACGCCGGGGCTGAACACGGACTGCCACGAGCGGCGGCGGCTGACGCCCAGCACGATCTGGGTGGCGTTGCACCCGCGGGCGAACTCGAGGAGCGCGTCGGGGATGTTGTCGCCTATGACGTGGTGGAAGGTGCCGCCGAGGTCCTCGACCAGGGTGCGCTGGACGGCGAGTTCCTTGGGCGAGGCCGAGGTGAGGCCGTCGCTCGCCGCGATGTAGACGGCGAGGACCTCGCCGCCCGCGCCCTTCTCGGCGAGGCGGGCGGCACGGCGGATGAGCGTGCGCCCCTCCGGGCCGCCGGTGAGGCCGACCACGATGCGCTCGCGGGCCTGCCAGGTGGAGCGGATGTTGTGCTCGCCCCGGTACTCCTGGAGGTACTCGTCCACGCGGTCGGCCACCCAGAGCAGGGCCAGTTCGCGCAGGGCGGTGAGGTTGCCGGGCCGGAAGTAGTTGGAGAGGGCGGCGTCGACCTTGTCGGGCTTGTAGATGTTCCCGTGCGCCATGCGGCGGCGCAGGGCCTGCGGGGACATGTCGACCAGCTCGATCTGGTCGGCCCGCCGGGCCACCTCGTCGGGGACCGTCTCGCGCTGGCGGACCCCGGTGATCGTCTCGACCACGTCGCCCAGCGATTCCAGGTGCTGGATGTTGACGGTCGAGACGACGTCGATGCCCGCCTGGAGCAGTTCCTCCACGTCCTGCCAGCGCTTGGCGTTGCGCGAGCCGGGCACGTTGGTGTGGGCGAGCTCGTCCACCAGCGCCACCGCAGGGCGCCGAGCGAGGATCGCGTCCACGTCCATCTCGGTGAAGGTGCTGTCCCGGTACGCGATCTCGCGCCGCTCGATCAGTTCGAGACCGTGCAGCATCACCTCGGTGCGTGGGCGCTTGTGGTGCTCGACGAAGCCGACGACGCAGTCAGTGCCCCGCTCGATCCGGCGGTGCGCCTCGGAGAGCATTGCGTACGTCTTGCCGACGCCCGGCGCCGCGCCGAGGTAGATGCGGAGCTTGCCGCGTCCCATGTTCCGACTCTTCTTCTCTGCTGACGACGGGGGCCGTGCCGTGGATCGGGCGGGTGATCAGGGTTCGAAGCGGTAGCCCATGCCGGGCTCGGTGATCAGATACCGCGGGTGGGAGGGGTCCGCCTCCAGTTTGCGCCGTAGCTGGGCCATGTATACACGCAGGTAGTTGGTGTTATCGCCGTAGCTCGGTCCCCAGACCTCCAGGAGGAGCCGGCCCTGTGTGATCAAACGCCCCGGGTGGGTGATGAGGATCTCCAGCAGGTGCCATTCGGTCGGGGTCAGGCGTACGGTGCGCTCGCCCCGCCGCACCTTCTTCGCGACCAGGTCAACGGTGAACTCGTCGGTCGTGACCACGGCGACCTCGTCGGGCTGAGATGCCGCCGGGGCCTCGTGCCTCCGAGCGGCTGCCCGGAGGCGGGCGAGGAGCTCGTCCATGCTGAACGGCTTCGTCACGTAGTCGTCCGCGCCCGCGTCCAGGGCCCGGATCTTGTCCTCCGAGGTGTGGCGTGCGGAGAGGACCAGGATGGGGACCTTGCTCCAGTCGCGGACGCCCTTGATGACGTCGATGCCGTCCATGTCGGGCAGCCCCAGGTCCAGCACTATGACGTCCGGCTTGCGGGCGGCCGCGAGCCGCAGGGCCGAGCCGCCGTCGGAAGCCTCTTCGACCTCGAAATTGCGTGCCTGGAGATTGATCTTGAGCGCGCGGACGAGCTGAGGATCGTCCTCCACCACCAGCACCCGGGTCATCGGTGTGCAGCCTTTCCGTTCGTCAGGGGCACGGCGCGAGCCGGCGGCGCACCGGGGGCCCTCCCAGCGGTGGCTGGGGGAGCCCCGTGCCCCGCCGGCTCGCAGTCCGCGCGGATGCGGGCCTCAGCTCTTGGACAGGGCCTTCAGGGCGGTGTTGAGCTCGAGGACGTTGACGCGGGGCTCGCCCATGAAGCCGAGCGTGCGACCCTCGGTGTGGTCCTCGACCAGCTTCTCGACCAGCTTGACGTCGAGCCCGTTCTGCTCGGCGACCCGGTGGATCTGGAGCTTCGCGTAGGCGGGGGAGATGTTCGGGTCGAGGCCGGAGCCGGAGGAGGTGACGGCGTCGGCCGGTACGTCCTCCGGCTTGACCCGGTAGCCGGCGGTGGAGTTGTCGGCGACGACGGCGTCCTTGGCGGCGACGACCTGGGCGCAGAGGGTGCCCTCTTCCGCGGCCTCGGTGCACTGGCCGCTCACGGCTCCGTTGTCGGCGGAGCGGTTGGTGGCGCCGGAGAGGATCAGCGAGTACTGGGTGTTGACCGAGTTGCTGCCGAGGCCGTTGGAGGGGCGGGGCTGGAACCACTTGAGGTCCGGTTTCGCCGCCTCCTCGGCGTCGTTCGGGTCCTTCTTCGGCAGGTTGTAGGTCTGCCCGATGAGGGAGGAGCCGACGACCCGGCCGCTCTTGTCCTTGATCTCGGAGCCGTTGGCCTTGTCGTTGAACAGGGCCTGGGCGATCCCCGTCACGGCGAGCGGGTAGATGACCCCGCAGATGACCGTGAGGACGAGCAGGGCTCGCAGGCCGGCGCCGATCAACCGTGCGGTGTTGCCTACAGAGTTGTTCATAGCCTTAGCCGATTCCGGGGATGAGGGAGATGAGCAGGTCGATGAGCTTGATGCCGATGAACGGGGCGACGAGGCCGCCGAGTCCGTAGATCCCGATGTTGCGGCGGAGCATCCTGTCGGCGCTGGTCGGCTTGTACTGCACGCCCTTGAGGGCGAGCGGGACGAGCGCGATGATGATCAGCGCGTTGAAGATGACCGCGGAGAGGATCGCCGACTCCGGCGAGGACAGGCCCATGATGTTGAGCTTGTCCAGGCCCGGGTGGACCACCGCGAACATGGCCGGGATGATCGCGAAGTACTTCGCGACGTCGTTGGCGATGGAGAAGGTGGTGAGCGCGCCCCGGGTGATGAGGAGCTGCTTGCCGATCTCGACGATCTCGATGAGCTTGGTGGGGTTGGAGTCCAGGTCGACCATGTTCCCGGCCTCCTTTGCGGCCGAGGTGCCCGTGTTCATCGCGACACCGACGTCGGCCTGCGCGAGGGCCGGGGCGTCGTTCGTACCGTCGCCGGTCATCGCGACGAGCTTGCCGCCCGCCTGCTCCCGCTTGATGAGAGCCATCTTGTCCTCGGGGGTGGCCTCGGCGAGGAAGTCGTCCACACCGGCTTCTTCCGCGATGGCCTTGGCGGTCAGCGGGTTGTCACCCGTGATCATGACGGTCTTGATGCCCATGCGGCGCAGCTCGTCGAACCGCTCCCGCATGCCCTCCTTGACGACGTCCTTGAGGTGGATGACGCCCAGGATCCGGGCGCCCTTCTCGTCCTCGACCGCGACGAGGAGCGGTGTGCCGCCGGCTTCCGAGATCTCGTTCGCGAGGAGGTCGGCGTCGTCGGAGACCTCGCCGCCCTGCTCCTTGACCCAGGCGATGACCGAGCCGACTGCGCCCTTGCGGGTCTGCCTGCCGTCCACGTCCACACCCGACATACGGGTCTGGGCGGTGAACGCGATCCACTCGGCGTGCGCGAGCTCGCCCTGGTGGCGTTCGCGCAGCCCGTACTTCTCCTTCGCCAGGACGACGATGGACCGGCCCTCGGGGGTCTCGTCCGCGAGGGAGGACAGCTGGGCGGCGTCCGCCAGCTCTGCCGCCGTAGTGCCCTTGACGGGGACGAACTCCGACGCCTGGCGGTTGCCGAGGGTGATGGTGCCGGTCTTGTCGAGCAGCAGCGTGGACACGTCGCCCGCGGCCTCGACGGCGCGGCCCGACATGGCCAGGACGTTGCGCTGGACGAGACGGTCCATACCGGCGATGCCGATCGCGGAGAGCAGCGCGCCGATCGTGGTGGGGATCAGGCAGACCAACAGGGCCGTGAGCACGATCATCGACTGCTCGGCTCCCGCGTAGATCGCGAACGGCTGCAGTGTGACGACCGCGAGCAGGAAGACGACCGTCAGCGAGGCGAGCAGGATGTTCAGCGCGATCTCGTTCGGCGTCTTCTGCCGGGCGGCGCCCTCGACCAGGGCGATCATGCGGTCGATGAAGGTCTCGCCCGGCTTCGTCGTGATCTTGATGACGATCCGGTCGGAGAGCACCTTCGTGCCGCCGGTCACGGCCGAGCGGTCACCGCCGGACTCACGGATCACCGGGGCGGACTCGCCGGTGATCGCCGACTCGTCGACGGAGGCGACGCCCTCGACGACGTCGCCGTCGCCGGGAATGGTGTCGCCCGCCTCGCAGACCACCAGGTCGCCGATCTTGAGGTCGGTGCCGGGGACCTGTTCCTCGCCCGTACCGTCCTTGGTCAGCCGCCGGGCGACGGAGTCGGTCTTGGCCTTGCGCAGGGTGTCGGCCTGGGCCTTGCCGCGGCCCTCGGCGACGGCCTCGGCGAGGTTGGCGAAGATCGTGGTCAGCCACAGCCAGGCGGTGATCGCCCAGCCGAACCAGTCCGTGGGGTCCTTGATCGCCAGGACGGTGGTGACCACCGAACCGATCAGGACGACGAACATGACCGGCGACTTGATCATGATCCGGGGGTCGAGCTTGCGCACCGCGTCCGGGAAGGACTTCAGCAGCTGCTTGGGGTCGAACAGGCCGCCGCCAACGCGGCCGGCCGGCGGCTTGTGGCCGGTGGGCAGGTCCTCGTGCGGAGCACGGGTCGGAGTGGCGGTGCTCATGAGGCGAGCCCTTCGGCGAGCGGTCCCAGCGCGAGGGCGGGGAAGTAGGTCAGTCCGGTGACGATGAGGATCGTGCCGACGAGCAGGCCCGTGTAGAGCGGCTTGTCGGTGCGCAGCGTGCCCGCGGTTTCGGGGACGGGCTTCTGCTCGGCCAGCGATCCGGCCAGCGCGAGGACGAACACCATGGGCAGGAAACGGCCGAGCAGCATGGCGATGCCGATGGTCGAGTTGAACCACTGGGTGTCGGCGTTCAGGCCTGCGAAGGCGGAGCCGTTGTTGTTGGCGCCCGAGGTGTAGGCGTACAGGACCTCCGAGAAGCCGTGCGCGCCCGAGTTCAGCATCGAGTGCGGAGGGGTCGGCATGGCCATCGCGGCGGCGGTGAAGCCCAGGACCAGGGCGGGCGTGATGAGGATGTAGCAGGCGGCGAACTTGATCTCGCGGGTGCCGATCTTCTTGCCCAGGTACTCGGGGGTGCGGCCGACCATCAGGCCGGCGATGAACACCGCGATGATCGCCATGATCAGCATGCCGTAGAGGCCGGAGCCGACACCGCCGGGCGCGATCTCGCCGAGCTGCATGCCCAGCAGCTGGATCCCGCCGCCGAGACCGGTGTAGGAGGAGTGGAAGGAGTTGACCGCACCGGTCGAGGTCAGCGTGGTGGCGACCGAGAAGATCGCGGAGGCGCCGACGCCGAACCGGGTCTCCTTGCCCTCCATCGCGCCGCCGGCCACCTCGAAGACCGGGCCGTGGTGCGCGAACTCCGTCCACATCATCAGCGCGGTGAAACCGAGCCAGATCGTCGCCATCGCCGCGAGGATCGCGTAACCCTGGCGCAGGTTTCCGACCATGCGGCCGAAGGTGCGGGTCAGCGCGAACGGGATGACGAGGATCAGGAAGATCTCGAAGAGGTTGGAGAAGGGGGTGGGGTTCTCGAAGGGGTGGGCGGAGTTGGCGTTGAAGTAGCCGCCGCCGTTCGTACCCAGCTCCTTGATGACCTCCTGCGAGGCGACCGCGCCGCCGTTCCACTGCTGCGTGCCACCCATGAACTGACCGACCTCGTGGATCCCGGCGAAGTTCTGGATCGCGCCGCAGGCCACGAGGACGATCGCGCCGATCACGGAGAGCGGCAGCAGGACGCGGAAGACACCCCGCACCAGGTCGGCCCAGAAGTTGCCCAGCTCACCGGTGCGGGAGCGCGCGAAGCCCCGTACGAGGGCCACGGCGACGGCCATGCCGACGGCCGCGGAGACGAAGTTCTGCACGGCCAGGCCGCCGGTCTGTACGACGTGGCCCATGGCCTGCTCGCCGGAGTACGACTGCCAGTTGGTGTTGGCCACGAAGGACGCGGCCGTGTTGAAGGCCTGGTCCGGGTCGATGGCCTGGAAGCCGAGCGAGCCGGGCAGGACGCCCTGCAGGCGCTGCAACGCGTACAGGAACAGGACGCTCACCGCGGAGAAGGCGAGGACGCCGCGCAGGTAGGCGGGCCAGCGCATCTCGGCCGACGGGTTGGCGCCGATCGCCTTGTAGATCCACTTCTCCGGCTTGTAGTGCTTCTCGGAGGAGTAGACGCGGGCCATGTAGTCGCCCAGGGGGCGGTAGGCCAGCGCGAGGGCGGCGATCAGCGCGAGGAGCTGGAGCACACCAGCGAGAACGGGACTCATCGGTGGCTAGAACCTCTCCGGCTTGACGAGGGCGAGGACGAGGTAGCCCAGCAGGGCGACGGCCACGAGGAGGCCGACGATGTTCTCGGCGTTCACAGCTTGGTCACCCCCTTGGCGATGAGAGCCACCAGCGCGAACACCGCGACCGTGGTGACGACGAAGGCCAGATCGGCCATCGCGAGCTCCTGAGTGAAGTGGGAAGTAATGAATCGGCCAGATGGCCGATGACGAGATAACCGTGTCTTCAGCCCGGCGTTAAGACGCCTTGACGGGGTCCATACGGACGCGGGGGAACTCTTGACGCCCTGCTGACGTGTGCGGCCCTGAGGCCGTGCGCCGCCGGTCAGCCCTGGTGGGACAGGCCGGCCGTGTCCAGGGCGGCACCGGCCTGCGCAGCCAGGGGCCACCAAGCGGGCCTCTTCGGGGGGCAGCGGGCGGCTCGGGAGCGGATCGAGGAGGAAGCGGCCGCAGTAGTGGCCGCCGCCGACGACCCGCAGTTCGGTCTCCCCGTCCGGCCAGTCGGCGTACCCGGTGACGCGGCCGCCGCCGCCCCGCAGCCACAGTCCGCCGTCGTGCTCCAGGCGCGGCCGGTTTCCGAGGAGCCTGCCGTACTCGAAACGGCAGCCGCGCAGCCCCAGCAGGCCGACGAGCTCCCGGCGCACGTATTCGACCACCGCTTCCGGCGAGCTGCCGTCCTCGACCAGCCGAGCGGTTCCCTGGAGACTCGCCAGCTGCGCGGCGTCGGTGACCACGACCGTCTGGAGCCGGCGCGCACGTACGGCCAACTGCGAGACGTACTCCCTTGATTCCGTCGACGTGTGTCGCGCACATCCAGCGTGCCCCCGGTCGAGTCAGGAGCCATGCACCCTGGCGAGGTCTTGACGCACCTCATACGACTCCGCGGCCCCGGCGTCAGGAGCGCGTGAAGAGTGGGGCGGCGGCCGTATGGATTCCGCCAAGAGCACGGGCCATGCGGGCATGCCGTCCCGACGCTGTCCTCACCTTGTCCAATCGGAGGAACAGCGAAGATGGCCATACACAGCGGAAAGACGGCTGCGGCAGGACAGGCGCCGGGCACGCAGGAGCCTCCTGATCCCGGCGCACGGACGCCTCCCGAGGCGCCGGACCCGCACCGGCTGACCGCCCTCCAAGGGCTGGCCGCGCTGTCGCTCGACGCGCTGGCCTCCGTCGCCTACGGGCCGGAGTCGATCGTGCTGGTCCTGGCGGCAGCCGGTGCCCACGGCCTTGGGTTCACCCTCCCCGTCACGCTCGCGATCGCCGCACTCCTCGCCGTGCTGGTGGCGTCGTACCGGCAGGTGATAGCGGCGTTCCCGGACGGCGGAGGTTCGTACGCCGTCGCCAGGAAACACCTCGGCCGACGCACCAGCCTGGTGGCCGCGGCCTCACTGATCCTCGACTACGTGCTGAACGTGGCCGTCTCGGTGACCGCCGGCGTGGCCGCTCTGACCTCGGCCTTCCCGGAGCTGTACGGGGAGCGGGTGTGGATCTGCCTCGGGGTCCTGGTGCTGGTCACGGCGGTGAACCTGCGTGGGGTCGTCGACTCCGCCAAGGCGTTCCTCGTACCGACCGCCGTGTTCGTGGGGTCGGTCCTGGCCATGGTCGTGGTCGGACTGTTCCGTGACGGGCCGGTGAGAACCGCCTCGGCCGTCGGGCACGCCCCCGCCCTGGGGGAAGGGGCCACCACGGTCGGCGCGCTGCTGCTGCTGAAGGCCTTCGCGGCCGGCTGCTCCGCCCTGACAGGCGTCGAAGCGGTCGCCAACGCCGTGCCGTCCTTCCGGGCCCCGGCCGCCCGCCGTGCCCAGCGCACCGAGGTGGCCCTCGGCGCCCTGCTCGGCGTGATGCTGATCGGCCTGTCGGTCCTGATCGGCCGCTTCCACCTCCAGCCCGTCGAGGGCGTCACCGTCCTCGCCCAGCTCGCGGACGCCTCCTTCGGCCACAACGCTGCCTTCTACGTCGCCCAGTTCGCCACGACGGTGCTGCTGGCCCTGGCCGCGAACACCTCCTTCGGCGGGCTGCCGGTGCTGATGGGCCTGCTGGCCCGGGACAACCACCTGCCGCACGTCTTCGCCCTCAAGGCGGACCGCCAGGTACACCGCCACGGCGTGGTGTGGCTGGCCCTCGTGTCCGCCGTCCTGCTGGTGTTCTCCGGAGGCGACACCAACACCCTCGTCCCGCTCTTCGCCATCGGCGTCTTCGTCGGCTTCACCATCTGCCAGGTCGGCATGGTCCGGCACTGGTACGGCGAACGGGCCCGGGGCCGGCAGGCCAAGGCCGCCCTCAACGGCTTCGGCGCACTGCTCACCGGAGTCTCGGCGATCGTCGTGACCGCCACCAGGTTCACCGAGGGAGCCTGGCTGATCGTGCTCGCCCTGCCGCTGATCGTCCTCGCCTTCGAGAAGATCCACCGCGCCTACGCGCAGATCGGCGAACGCCTGGAACTCGGCCGCATCCCGCAGCCGCCCCGGCGCTCCCGCTCGCTGGTCGTCGTGCCCGTCTCAGGGCTGTCCCGACTGACCTGCCAGGCCCTCACCGCCGCCCGCTCGCTCGGCGGCGAGGTCCTCGCCCTGACCGTCACGCACCCCGGTCCGGAGGAACGGCAGGCGGCCGAAGCCCTGCGCCGGGACTGGGAGCTGTGGGAGCCCGGCGTGGAGCTGATCGAAGTCTCCTCGGACACGCGTTCGCTCGGCCGCCCGGTGTCGGCGTACGTGCGCGAGCTGACGCGGGCACACCCTGACGCCCAGGTCACCGTCCTCATTCCGGAGACCGAACCCGCCCACCTGTGGCAGCGGATGCTGCAGAACCAGCGTGGCTCCGTCGTCGCCCACGCGGTACGCCGCGACACCGACGCCGTCATCTGCCGACTGCGCTTCCGCATCACCTCCGACGCACATTGACGTGCCCTTGGCGGCGCCTTGACGCGTCCTGTCCGCCGCCGTCAAAAAGGTGCCAATTCCCCCGTCCACATGCGGAATTTCTCCGGAACGGGCAGTAGTTTCCTGCCTGTTGCGCCGCCGGGGATCTCGACTGCTCACACGACGGCCGAGGGGGTCCGTGCGAGACGGTCCCCGGCGGCGACACCCCTCACCCGCACCCAGTCCTCGCCCGACCTCGCCGGCAGGGGGGGTGCCCAGCCGAACTCACCAGAAGGTCGCTTCATGCTCCCGCCGCCGCGCAGCACGTTCCACCGGATCTCGGCACCCCTCCGCGGACCCCGGTCAACAGGCCGTCCCGGAAACGCTCCGGCCAGGTGAACGTACTGGAGCCCGAGCTCCTCGCCACCTCGGCCCGGGAGGCCGTCGCCAAGCTCCACCCGCGCGAACTGGTCAGGAAGCCGGTGCTGTTCGTCGTCGCGGTCGGATCCGCCGTGACCACCCTCTCCGCACTCATCCACCCGTCGGTCTTCACCTGGGTGATCAGCGTCTGGCTGTGGCTGACGGTCCTGTTCGCCAACCTCGCCGAAGCCGTCGCCGAAGGCCGTGGCCGCGCCCAGGCCGAGTCGCTGCGCAAGGCCCGCACGGACACGGTCGCGCTGCGGCTGAAGCACTGGACGTACGGGACGAACCTGCGCAGCGCCGAGACCGAGGTGGTGACCCCGGCCGAACTCCAGCCCTTCGACTTCGTGCTCGTCGAGGCGGGGGAGCTGATTCCGGCCGACGGCGACGTGGTCGACGGTGCGGCGATGGTGGACGAGTCGGCCGTCACCGGTGAATCGGCCCCCGTGCTCCGGGAGTCGGGCGGCGACCGGTCCGGTGTCACCGGGGGCACGACCGTGCTGTCGGATTCGATCGTCGTGCGGGTCACCTCGCGCTCCGGGAACAGCTTCATCGACCGGATGATCGCGCTGGTCGAGGGCGCGTCCCGGCAGAAGACCCCGAACGAGGTCGCGCTGAACATCCTGCTGGCCGCCCTGACCGTCATCTTCGTCCTGATCGTGGTCAGCATCCAGCCGATGGCCGCGTACGCAGGCGCTGTCCAGTCGACGACCGTGCTGGTCGCGCTCCTCGTCACCCTCATCCCCACCACGATCGGCGCCCTGCTCTCCGCGATCGGCATCGCGGGCATGGACCG
Source organism: Streptomyces sp. NPDC053432 (assembly GCF_055585365.1). Classification (NCBI taxonomy): domain Bacteria; kingdom Bacillati; phylum Actinomycetota; class Actinomycetes; order Kitasatosporales; family Streptomycetaceae; genus Streptomyces; species Streptomyces sp. NPDC053432. The sequence goes on along the minus strand of NZ_JBVJKF010000001.1, from coordinate 514,435 downwards.
CCTCGTCCAGCGCAACGTCATCGCGATGAGCGGCCGCGCCGTCGAGGCCGCCGGCGATGTCAACACCCTGCTCCTCGACAAGACCGGCACCATCACCCACGGCAACCGCGAGGCCGCCGCCTTCATCCCGCTCCCCGGCATGGACCACATCAAGCTCGCGGACGCCGCCCAGCTGTCGTCGCTCGCCGACGAGACCCCGGAAGGCCGGTCCGTCGTGGCCCTGGCCCAGCAGTACGGGCTCCAGCCGGCCGCCGCCGAGGACCTCAGCAACCCCCGCTTCACCGAGTTCAGCGCCCGCACCCGGATGAGCGGGATCAACCTGAGCTGGGACAACGGCGCGGGATGCGCCATCCGCAAGGGCGCGGTGGGGGAGGTCATGGACTGGGTGGCGATGCGCGGCGGGACCGTGCAGGCAGAGGCCGCCACCTGGTCCGCCCAGGTCTCACAATCCGGTGGGACCCCTCTGCTGGTGGCGGTCCACGACTGGGACGGGCCGCGGGTCCTCGGCATCATCCACCTCAAGGACGTCGTCAAGGACGGCATCCGGGAGCGGTTCGCGGAGTTGCGCGCCATGGGGATCCGTACGGTCATGGTGACCGGCGACAACGAGCTGACGGCCCGCGCCATCGCCGCAGAGGCGGGCGTCGACGAATACCTCGCCGAGGCCACCCCCGAGGACAAGCTCGAACTGATCAAGCGGGAGCAGGCGGGCGGCAGGCTGGTCGCGATGACGGGTGACGGCACCAACGACGCGCCCGCCCTCGCGCAGGCCGACGTCGGCGTGGCGATGAACACGGGCACCTCGGCCGCCAAGGAGGCCGGGAACATGGTGGACCTGGACTCCAACCCCACCAAGCTCATCGAGATCGTCGAGATCGGCAAGCAGCTCCTCATCACCCGTGGAGCCCTGACCACCTTCTCCATCACCAACGACGTCGCCAAGTACTTCGCGATCATCCCGGCCATGTTCGCCTCGGCCTACCCGGGCCTCGAAGCGCTCAACATCATGGGCCTGAGCAGCCCCACCTCCGCCATCACCTCGGCGATCATCTTCAACGCGCTGATCATCGTCGCCCTCATCCCGCTCGCCCTGCGCGGCGTCCGCTACAGGCCGGCCTCCGCACACGACCTGCTGCGCCGCAACCTCGGCGTCTACGGCCTCGGCGGCCTGATCCTGCCCTTCGTCGGCATCAAGCTCATCGACCTGCTGGTGTCCACCGTCCCCGGACTCGGCTGACGTTCGGCAACGGCTCATCAGAGGAACGCCAGGGCGCCTGAGCCCCCAGGCCGCCCCCGCTCCTCGTTCGTGACCATCGACTGGCCTCGACCGAGGCATCCGCCGGGCGATTCTCGCCCTCGGGGCGGCCGGCCTGACCGTCATCGACGCCGGCGCTGGAACAGTCGGCAATCGGTCCAGCACGAGTCCTGCCGGACGTGAGGAGAGCTGACCGGACATGCGAACCGTTGTAGGCTCCGGGCATCGCCCTTGACCTGCGAGAAGTGGGCAGGGAGCAGACCTTTCGGGAGTATCGCCATGTTTCGGACCATGTTCAAGTCCAAGATCCACCGGGCCACCGTCACGCAGGCCGACCTGCACTACGTCGGTTCCGTGACCGTCGATGCCGATCTGCTCGACGCGGCCGACCTGCTGCCCGGTGAGCTCGTGCACATCGTGGACATCACCAACGGCGCGCGGCTGGAGACCTACGTCATCGAGGGTGAGCGCGGGTCCGGGGTCATCGGGATCAACGGGGCCGCCGCGCACCTCGTGCACCCCGGGGACCTGGTCATCCTCATCAGCTACGCGCAGGTCGAGGACGCCGAGGCGCGGGCGCTCAAGCCCCGTGTCGTGCACGTCGACGCGGACAACCGGATCATCGAGCTGGGTGCGGATCCCTCCGCCCCGGTGCCGGGCACGGACCAGGAGCGCAGCCCCCACGCCGTGGCCGTCTGACGGGAGCGGGGGGTCGTGGCGATCGAGCCGCACGCGCTCGTGGCGGTGCACACCATCGTCGAGCCGGACCACGAGGGCCGGGGCATCGCCGGGGGGCCGGTGAAGAGCTTCTACGGAATCGCAGCCGCCGAAGGGGTGCCCGTGGTGCCGCTCTGCCCGTACGCGGCCCGCTGGGCCGCCGAACACCCCGACCGGACGCCCCAGGCGCCGGCCGGAGTCGTGGCGGCGGCGAGGGCGCGGCCGGCCGCGGACTCGGAGCTGCGGTGACCGCCGCGACGGCCCCCGGGCTGCTCCTGCTGCACACCTCGGCCGCACACGTCCCCGTCTTCGACGCGCTGCGCGACCGCCACCACCCGGGGGCCGTCCTGCGCCACCTGGTGGTTCCGGAGCTGCTGGAGCGCGCCCGAGCCGAGGGGCCCGGCGCCGTGGCCACGGCCGTGCTGGACGTACTCGCCGGAGCCGGAGCCGGAGCCGTAGCCGGACCCGCGCCCGTGCTCGTCACCTGCTCCACGATCGGGGCGACCGCGGAATCCCTCGCTCCGGTGCTCCGCGCGCCGGTGCTGCGGGTGGACCGGCCCATGGCGGCCGCGGCGGTGCGCGCGGGTGCGCGGATCGCCGTACTTGCCACCGTCGAGTCGACCCTCGCCCCGACGGCGGAGCTGCTGGCGGAGGAGGCGGGCGTACGGACCGTGACGATCCGTACGCACGTGGTCGACGGGGCCTGGGAGCGCTTCGCGGCCGGCGACGTGGCCGGCTCCCTCGCACGGGTGGCGGCGGCCGCCGACGCCGTCACCGGTGCCGACGTCATCGTGCTGGCCCAGGTTTCCATGGCCGGGGCCGCGGACCTCGTCGCCACGCGGATCCCCGTCCTGTCCAGCCCGGCCGCCGGTCTGGCCGAAGGGCTGCGCCAGGTGGCGGCGCCCTAGGGGCATTCCTCGCGGCTTCGCGGGAAGGTGGTCCGTATGGTGCGAATGCTACGAAAGCCTGAAGCGACGCAGCCGCCGGTCCCGGAGCCCGAGCCGGCGCCCGACCCCAATCCCTTCCCGGACCCCGGGCCGATCCCGCGCCCGGTGCCCCCCGTGCCCGGACCCGTCCCGGAGCCGGATCCGGTGCCCCCGCCGCCGGGGCCCGCGCCGGTACCGCAGCCCGGGCCCTGGAGCTGAGGGCTCAGTCGGTCCGGACCTCGGAGCGGTCGCCGCTCCAGAGCGTGTGGAACGAGCCCGCGCGGTCGGTGCGCCGGTACGTGTGCGCCCCGAAGAAGTCGCGCTGCCCCTGGGTGAGCGCGGCCGGGAGCCGCTCCGCCCGCAGCGCGTCGTAGTACGCCAGGGAGGCGGAGAACGCGGGCACCGGGATGCCGTGCCGCACGGCCGCCACCAGAACGGCCCGCCAGTCCTGCTGCGCCGCGCCGATCTCGCCCGCGAATTCCGCGTCCGCCAGCAGGCTCGGCAGGTCGGGCCGGGCGTCGTACGCCGCCCGGATCCGGTCCAGGAACGCGGCCCGGATGATGCAGCCGCCGCGCCACAGCGAGGCCACCGCGCCGAGGTCCACGTCCCAGCCGTACTCGTCGCTGCCGGCCCGGATCTGGTGGAAGCCCTGCGTGTACGAGACGATCTTCGACGCGTACAGGGCCTGTTCCACCTGGGCCGCGAAGGCGTCCGCCTCCTCGGGTGACAGCGGGGCGGCGGCCGGCCCCGGCAGCCCGCGGGAGGCCGCGCGCAGGTCCGCGTGGCCCGAGACGGAGCGGGCGAAGACCGCCTCGGCGATGCCCGACACCGGAACGCCCAGGTCCAAGGCGATCTGCACGGTCCAGCGACCGGTGCCCTTCTGCTCGGCGGCGTCGGCCACGACGTCCACGTACGGACGGCCGGTCGCGGCGTCCGTGTGTGCGAGGACCTCCGCGGTGATCTCGATCAGGTACGAGTCCAGGCGCCCCCGGTTCCAGGTGCGGAAGGTCTCCGCGATCTCGGAGGGGGAGTAGCCGGCCACCTCGCGCAGCAGGTGGTAGGCCTCGGCGATCAGCTGCATGTCGGCGTACTCGATGCCGTTGTGCACCATCTTGACGAAGTGTCCGGCGCCGTCGGGCCCCACGTGGGAGGTGCAGGGCGTGCCGTCGGCGGCCTTCGCGGAGATCTTCTCCAGGAGCGGGCCCAGGGAGGCGTACGACTCCTTCGAGCCGCCGGGCATGATGCTCGGGCCGAGCAGCGCGCCCTCCTCGCCGCCCGAGATGCCCACGCCCACGAAGTGGATGCCCTGCTCGCGCAGCTCCTTCTCGCGGCGGCGGGTGTCCTCGAAGTGGGCGTTGCCGCCGTCGATGATGACGTCGCCCTCCTCCAGCAGCGGGGCGAACTCGCGGATCACGGCGTCCGTCGGGTCGCCGGCCTTCACCATGATGACGAGGCGGCGGGGGCGCTCCAGCGCGTCGACGAACTCCTTGGCCGACTCGGCCGCCACGAAGGTGCCCTCGTGCCCGAACTCCTCGACCAGGGCCCGGGTCTTCGAGGCGGTGCGGTTGTGGACGGCCACGGTGAAGCCGTTGCGGGCGAAGTTGCGGGCGAGGTTGCTGCCCATGACCGCGAGCCCGGTGACGCCGATCTGGGCTGTGCTCGTGCTCATCGTTGCGCTCCTGCGTGCGTCGGTGTGCGGGGAACACCGACGCTACCCCGGTGCCGGGCCGGATGGATCTCCAACTCGTCGTGGAGGGGTCAAATCCCGCTGGAGTGCGCCCTGTTGCGCCCCTTGTCATGCCCTGGTCGGATGGTTAGGTTGTGGGGTTCCTGATGTCTTCGATGGGGGCTCCCATGGGTGTACGGGGCCGGCACCGCCGGTATCAGCCGAGCAGCATCAACCGCGCTTCGCTCGTCGTCACCGCAGGCGGAGCCGGCATCGCGCTCCCCTTCATCGGCGCCGGATCCGCGCACGCCGCCTCGGTGGACACCTGGAACAAGGTCGCCGCCTGCGAGTCGACGAACAACTGGCACATCAACACCGGCAACGGTTACTACGGCGGCCTCCAGTTCAGCCAGAGCACCTGGCGGGCCTTCGGCGGCACCGCCTACGCGCCCCGCGCGGACCTGGCCACCAAGGACCAGCAGATCGCGGTGGCCGAGAAGGTGCTGAAGGGTCAGGGGCCGGGCGCCTGGCCGAACTGCGGGAAGGCCGCCGGGCTGTCCCGAGGCGGGCAGGCACCCGCGGTGACCCCTCAGGGAAGGCCGCAGCAGTCCCCGCCGCCGCAGAAGCAGACGCAGAACCAGACCCAGAACCAGACCCAGACCCGGCAGACCACGTCGGTCCCGGCGCAGGGCACGGCTCCGCGCCCCACCGGGACCTCCGTCCTGCCGAACCCGTACGTCGTCGCGCCCGGCGACTCGCTCTCCGCGATCGCCACCGAACAGCACGTCGAGGGCGGCTGGCAGGCGCTGTACGAGACCAACCGGGCCACCGTGGGCGGCAACCCGGACCTGATCTTCCCGGGGCAGCGCCTCACCCTCCGCGTGACCGCCGCCCCGGCGCCGGCCGCGCCACCGCCGCAGAACCCCGAGAAGCCGCCGCGCACCGCGGAACCCGTGAAACCGGTTGAGCCGGCGGCCGCGAAGCCCACCGAGAAGCCGGTCGAGAAGCCCGCCGCGAAGCCGGAGTCAGCGCAGCAGCAGCCCGCCGCCGGCGGGTTCACCGCCCCCGTCGACGCCGCCATCGGCACGCGCTACCACGTGGCGGGATCCTCGTGGTCCAGCGGCTACCACACGGGCGTCGACTTCCCGGTGGCGACCGGTACGTCCGTCAAGTCCGTCGGGCCCGGCCAGGTCGTCTCCGCCGGCTGGGCCGGGGCGTACGGCTACCAGGTCGTCATCCGGCACACCGACGGCAGGTACTCGCAGTACGCCCACCTCTCCGCGCTCGGCGTCAAGGCCGGCCAGCAGGTCTCCGGCGGCCAGCGCATCGGCCGCTCCGGCTCGACGGGCAACACCACCGGCCCCCACCTCCACTTCGAGATGCGCACGGGAGCCGGCTACGGCTCCGACATCGACCCCCTCAAGTACCTCCGCTCGCACGGGGTCGACATCTGACCCGCGCGCGTGCGGGGGCACGGTGGTCAGCAGGATCAGGCCCGCGGCCGCCGTCACCGCGCTGACCAGCGCCGCCGTCGTACCCAGGGCCCCGAAGCGGAAGCCCTCGCCGAACAGCGTGATGCCGACCGTCGCCGCGACCACCGGATTGACCACGGTCACCGTGGCCAGCGGCGCGGTCAGGCCGGCGCCCCGGTAGGCGGCCTGCGAGAGCAGCAGGCCGCCCGCCGCCAGCACCGCGATCGCGGCGAGCTCCGGCCACAGCCCGCCCGGCGCACCCAGCGCCCCCAGGCGGGCGGAGTCGGCCACGGACTTGGTGAACACCGAGGCCATGCCGAAGGCGGTTCCCGCGGCGGTGGCCAGCAGCACGGCGCGCAGCACCGTCCGGTGCATCCGGTGCGCCGCCAGGAACAGCACGGCCACCGCCGACGCGGTCACGATGAGCAGCAGACCCGACTCGGAGTCCGTCGGCGCCCCCTCGGCGCGCCCGTTCCCGCCCGTCAGGGCCAGCAGCCCGGCCAGGCCCACCGTGGCCAGCACCGCCCCGCGCCAGGCCGCCGCACCCGCGCGGCGCCCCACGAGGACGGCCGCCATCGGCAGGGCGAAGACGATGGTGAGGGCACCGAGCGGCTGGACGAGGCTGAGCGGACCGTAGGCGAGGGCCGCCACGTGCAGCAGGGCGCCGAGGCCGTTGAGCCCCACCGCCGCCCACCACGCGGCACGGCGCAGTGGTGCGTAGGGGCGGTCCGGCGTGCTCACCGCGACCCGTTCCTGGACGATCGCGCCACCCGCGTACGCGACGGCGGACACGAGGCAGAGCAGGACCGACAGCGCCAGTGCACTCATGAAGTCCACAATGCCCGACGTCACGAGTCGTACTCCGGACGTAGTACAGGAGTACTCGATCAGACCCGGCCGGCAGGCGCGCGGAGCACCGCGCGCGATGCGCTCGGCGACGGTCCGGTCGCGGTACGTGAGGTGCGGGAGACGGGTTTGGTTCCGGCCGCATCGGATCCGTACAGTTTCCCTTTTGGGACTTCCGCAGCAGGCGGATGCGGACGAGTGATCAAGGAACGGGCAGCGGCCATGACGGTGACCGACGAAACCAACGAGCACGCGCAGGCGTACGGGCCCGGCATCGACCCCGAGCGCCTCGCCGTCTGCCTCAGCGTGCTCGACGAGCTCGACAAGATCGACGTCGACCACCCGGACGCCATCACCGTACGCCGCGCCACCGCCGGTATCTACCGGACGGTCAAGCAGCGCCGCCGCCAGGAGCGCCGCGCCGCCAAGACCGCCAACGACAAGGCCGTCACCGAGGCGACCGCGACCGGCTCCGCCGAGCGCATCGACGACGAGACCGAGGGCATCCTGCCCTCCTCGGTCACCGAGGCCGGCCGGATCGCCGGGATACTCCAGCGCCCGCGCTCCTGTTACATCTGCAAGACGCGGTACGTCGAGGTCGACTACTTCTACCACCAGCTCTGCCCGGACTGCGCCCTCGAGAACCGCGCCAAGCGGGAGGCCCGCGCCGACCTCTCCGGCAAGCGCGCGCTGCTCACCGGCGGCCGCGCCAAGATCGGCATGTACATCGCGCTGCGGCTGCTGCGCGACGGCGCCCACACCACGATCACCACCCGCTTCCCCAAGGACGCCATCCGCCGCTTCAAGGCGATGGAGGACTCCGCGGACTGGCTGCACCGCCTGGAGGTCGTCGGCATCGACCTGCGCGACCCGGCCCAGGCCGTGGCGCTCGCCGACCAGGTGGCCGCGGCCGGCCCGCTGGACATCCTGATCAACAACGCGACGCAGACGGTGCGCCGCCTGCCCACCGCGTACGCGGCACTGGTCGAAGGGGAGACCGCCCCGCTGCCGGCCGGCGAGCTCCCCGCCCACCACGTCATCGGCGCCTTCAACTCGGGCGCGGTCGACGGTCTGGCGGCGCTCCCCGTCGGCGTGAGCGGGCTCGAGGCGCAGAAGGTCGCCGACCTCGCCCTGGTCGCCGGCAACGCCAGCCTGGAGCGGCACATCGCCGGCACCGCCATCGACGCGGGCGGCCTGCTGCCGGACGTGGTCGAGACGAACACCTGGGTGCAGACCATCGACCAGATCTCCCCGGTCGAGCTGCTCGAGACCCAGCTGTGCAACTACACGTCGCCGTTCATCCTGATCAGCGCGTTGCGTCCGTCGATGGCCGAGGCGGCCCGCAAGGCGGCCAGCGGGCGTGCGTACGTGGTCAACGTCTCGGCGATGGAGGGCGTCTTCAGCCGCGGCTACAAGGGCGCGGGCCACCCGAACACCAACGCCGCCAAGGCCGCCATGAACATGGTGACGCGGACCAGCGGCCAGGAGATGTTCCAGACCGACCGCATCCTCATGACCTCGGTCGACACCGGCTGGATCACCGACGAGCGCCCGCACTTCGACAAGCTGCGCCTCGCCGAGGAGGGCTTCCACGCTCCCCTCGACCTGGTGGACGGCGCCGCCCGCGTCTACGACCCGGTCGTGCGCGGCGAGGCGGGCGAGGACCTGTTCGGCGTCTTCCTGAAGGACTACGCCCCCGCGAACTGGTAGTCCGCCCCGGCCTTCCGGGAGGACCGGCTCACCGGATCCCCGCGATCGACCCCCTCGGCGAGCCGAGGGGGTCGTCGACGTTCAGGGGCCGCGCCGGGCGGGCGGGCCGTACGGGCCGGTAGGCCCCGGCCGCGACCAGCTCCAGCACGGGCTGCCAGTCCTCCAGCACCCCCGCGTCGAGGCCGGCCGCCGTCGCGGCGTCCCGGGCCTGGCGCAGGGTCGCGACCGCCTCCCGGGTCTCCTCCGTCACTCCCGTCCGGCGGCTCCCCTCCGCCGGATCGCTCCCGGGATCGCCTGCGAGAGCGACGAGCAGGGCCACCCGTTCGCCCAGGAGGGGCCGGACCGCCGCTGCGGCGAGGTCGGCGCGAAACGCCCGGTCACCCGGACAGAGCAGCGTTCCGATCTCCTGTACCAAGCCCGCGACCTGGAGTTCCTTGTCGGAGGGATGGGAGCGGCGGAGCAGGGCGGCGGTGCCGAGCCCCCGGCCGCCGCGGCATGCGTGCAGAAGGTCCATGAGCTCCACCACGCTTGTGACACAAGGGACTTCGGACTCCGACACCCCGGACCTGGCCACTGCCGCTCCTCTCCGTAGTACCGCGTACACCCGGCATCGAGCAGAGCACCCGCCCGGGACCCGCCGTCCTACGACTTGCTGAACTCGCGGCGAAACTGGGTGGACGGAGCGGATTTTGCCTTTCCATCGAGCGGGGGTCCGCTCATATGTGTACTCTGGGGCATCAAGACGGCCCCTATCCGGGCCGCGCTCCATAAAGGCGCCACCGCGTCCGGAACCCATTCCCTCCCTGCCCGGCGCGGTTCAGCCCGCCGGGTTACGCGACACGAAGGAGTGCGCGGTGACTGAAAAGACGAAGCCCGAACCGGAGTTGCTGGAGCGGCCGGCCTCGCGCCGCAAGACCCGGTCCGACGAGCTCGGAAGCCTCGAAGTGTGGGCGCGATCCGCCCCGATCCGACTGGCGGGGTACGAGGACGATCTGGCGGAATCGCACATTCTGCCCGGCATCGACTGACACGAAGCAGCACCAAGCGCCCCCGTGCCCTGTGGCGCCGGGGGCGCTGCCCTTGCCGGCGCCGGACCGGACCGCACGCGAGCGGACCGCACCGCACCGCATGGCACCGGCTCGGACCGCACCGGCCCGGACCGGCGTGCGGCGCGACCGTCCGAGCGTGCCGTGGAGTTCCGCGAATCCGTACGCCGTGAGCGTCATCGCTGAGGGCGATCAAGGGTTCCGCCACCGCCGCCGCCCGGGCAGGCTGCCAACATGAAACTCCTGATGCTGGGTGGTACCGAATTCGTCGGACGCGCGATCACCGAGGACGCCCTCGCCCGGGGCTGGGAGGTGACCGTCTTCCACCGGGGACACCATGCGCCCCCGCCGGGCACCATCGCCGTGCGCGGGGACCGCACCGCCCCCGGCGGTCTGGAAGCCCTCGCCGAGGGGGAGTGGGACCTCGTCGTCGACACCTGGAGCGGCGCCCCCACCGCCGTGCGGGACAGTGCCCGCCTGTTGCGCGGCCGGGCCGGGGGGTACGTCTACATATCCAGCCGTTCCGTGTACGCCTACCCCGCGCCGGCCGGTCTCGCCGAGGACGGGCCGGTGGTCGAGGGCTCGCCCGACGCGGAGGAGACCGCCTACGCCGAGGACAAGCGGGGCGGTGAGCTCGCCGCCCTGGACGCCTTCGGCGACCGTGCGCTGCTGGTGCGCGCCGGGCTGATCCTCGGCCCCTACGAGAACGTCGGCCGGCTGCCCTGGTGGCTGAACCGGATCGCCCGCGGCGGCCCCTTCCTGGCGCCCGGACACCCCGGACAGCCGCTCCAGTACATCGACGTCCGCGACCTCGCGCGCTGGTCCCTCGACGCGGGGGCGGCCGGGCTGGGCGGCGCCTTCAACGTGGTCTCCCCGGCCGACCACACCACCATGGGCGGATTCCTCGACGCCTGCGTGGCCGCCACCGGCGCGGAGGCCGAACCGCGCTGGACCGACGCCGCCGTCATCGAGAAGGCGGGCATCGAGCCCTGGATCGAGCTGCCCGTCTGGCTTCCCGAGGGCGAGCTGCACGACTACATGTGCCGCGGCGACGTCACCAAGGCGCTGGAGGCGGGTCTCGTCTGCCGTCCCGTGGAGGAGACCGTGGCCGACACCTGGGCATGGCTCCAGTCGCTCGGCGGGGTCGCCCCGCACCGGCCGGACCGGCCCCAGAAGGGCATATCGGCGGAGCGGGAGGCGGCCGTGCTGGGCCTCTGAACCACCGCGGCTGTGGACCAGCGGGATCCGCGCCACCGGGCCCCGCACTACCGGGGCTCCGCCCGGGCGGCCTGTGCGAGGCGGGTCGGCGGCAGGTACTCGCGCACCAGCGTGCGGTGCCACCAGTCGCCCGTCTCGCGCAGCTCCCGCCAGGTCGTGTAGCGGTAGCGGTAGAGCCGCGCCCGGACGTACCGCGGCGGGGCGTCCGGGAACGGATTGTGGCGCAGCAGCCGCAGCGTGTCGCGGTCACCGGCCAGCAGCCGCTCCACGAACCCCCCGAACCAGTCCTCCGCGTAGCCGGGGGAGATCGCCGCGAACCACATCAGCCAGTCCAGGCGCAGGTGGTAGGGGGCGAACTGGCGCGGCAGCCTGTGCGGTTCCCCCGGCTTGCCCTTGAAGCCGTACTCCCGCCACGCGCCGTCCTCCAGCGGTGCCCGGTGGGCGCCGCCCTCGGCCGTGCCCTCGACCGCCACCTCCATCCGGACCCGGCCGACCGAGCCGAAGGCCCCGTAGGTGTTGACGAGATGCAGGGCGTCGAAGGAGCGGTTCATCACCTGCCGGCGCGAGATCATGTTGATCACGGGGTGACGGCTGAGGAACAGCACCAGGGCGGTGACGGCGCACACGGCCACCACGTACCAGAGCGGCGCCTCCCGCGAGGCGGCGGCCGGGGGAGCCCCCGCGATCCCGGTGAAGTCCACGGCGGCCAGCGCCACCGTGATCGTGATCCAGTTCAGCCAGGCGAAGTTCCCCGACAGGACCAGCCACAACTGCGTGGCGATGATGATCCCCGCCGCGTACGAGGCCACCGGCTGCGGGGTGAAGAGCAGGACCGGCACGACCAGTTGGGTCACGTGGTTGGCGGCGCACTCGACCCGGTGGAGTGGTTTGGGCAGATGGTGGAAGAACCAGCTGAGCGGCCCCGGCATCGGCTGGGTCTCGTGGTGGAAGTACAGGCAGGTGAGCTTGCGCCAGCAGGAGTCGCCGCGCATCTTGATCAGCCCGGCCCCGAACTCCACGCGGAAGAGCACCCACCGCAGCAGCCACAGCACCAGCACCGGGGGTCCGGCGCGCGCGTTGCCGAGGAAGACGGCGAGGAAGCCCACCTCCAGCAGCAGCGACTCCCAGCCGAAGGAGTACCAGGTCTGCCCCACGTTCACGATGGAGAGGTAGAGCAGCCACAGCACGGCCCACATCCCCATGGCCGCCGCCAGGGGCACCTCGTCCCCGGCCCCGGCGGCAAGGGCCCCGGCGAGTGCGGCACCGGTCCAGGCGCACCCGGCGAAGAGGCGGTCGGAGTACCGCAGTTGGAACAGGCTGGGGGCGCGCCGGAAGGGCACGTACCGCACGTAGCGCGGCACGGGCAGCATGCCGTGCGCCCCGATCAGGGCCCGGAACTGCAGGGCGGCCCCGACGAAGGCGAAGACGTAGACGCCGGCCAGGGCCCGCTGGAAGACCATCCGGGCCAGCCAGTAGCCGGGCGCCGTGAACCAGTCCATCGCCTCCAGTATCGGACGGGTCAGGCGTCCGCGGCCAGCCTGCGCACGTGCCGGCCCAGCCGGCGGGCGTAACGGAGCTGGAGGAAGGGGACCACCGGGCCCCCGAGCCGGGTGTACCAGCTGCTCGGGCGGCTGAAGGCGGTCACCGTGAACCACACCGTGCCGTCGGCGTCGATCTCCACGACGAAGGATTCCTCCCCGGACTCCGGATGCCCGGTGAGGGTTCCGTAGGCGAATCCCACGCGGGCCGGCTCGTAGGCCGTCCAGATCACCTCGCACGGGGCGTCGATCCGCAGCGGCCCGAGGCCTATCCCGACGACCACCCGGCTGCCGGGGCGCACGGCCCCGTGCTCGGCCCGGACCCGCATGCCCGAGGTGCGGTGGGCCCGGAAGGTGGTCACCGCGGTCCCGGCGGCCTCGAAGGCCGCCCTGCCGTGTCCGACCCGGGTGCGGTGGTGCAGGTGGTGATATCCGGCGGGCAGCGGCAGGCGGGCCGTCGCGCCCCGGTCGGGGTAGCTGACGGTCTCCCGGCCGTCGCTGATCAGGCGGGTCATGGCGCGGTCTCCTCCAGGTGTGCGGTCGGGCGGATGCCCGGAGCGGGTCGTGGGCCGGGGCCGGACCCGGGTCCGGGGTCGGGGTCGGGGTTGGTGTCCGAGCTCAGCCGGCGCCAGGCCAGCAGCGAGCACAGGGCGAAGCCGAGGGCGTTCCCCAGGCCGTGGGTGGCCGCCATCCAGGTCAGGGTGGGGTGCACGATGCCGGTGGCCTCGCCCGCCGCCCACCACAGGGCGAGCAGCATGGTCGCCGGAAGTACCGCCGCCGAGGTCGAGAGCAGCGCCCGGGTGGTCCGGTCGCCCACCCCGGGCCGGATCTCCCGCCAGGTCAGCAGGGCCACGGCCCACATGCCGGCGGTCAGGACCACGGCGCCGACCAGCTCGGCCCGGTCGTCGGCGAAGTAGCCGAGCAGCACCATCAGGGTGCCGGCGGGGACGCTGTACGCCGCCCCGCGCGACAGTCCGTCCGGGGGGCCGGTGCGCGCTGCTCGGCAGACGAGTCCGGCGACCAGGGCGGCCGTGAATCCGGCGAAGTGGAAGTGCGGAACGGTCAGGGCCAGGATGTCGAGGTCGAAGCCCAGGAGCCGGATCCCGGCGCGCTCGGCGACCAGCGCGGCCCCGGCGATCGAGGGCGAGACCAGGGCGGTGGCCACGGCGGCCTCGGACGGGCGGTGGAGGCGCCGGCTTCGCAGCAGCCGGGCCGGGGCACGCGCCGCGAGGGCGAGGCAGGCGGCGGCATAGAGTCCGGCCAGCGCCGTGGCGGCCGTCCCGCGCGGCAGCCAGAGGGACAGGGCCCCGGCGGCGGCCGGCAGGGGCCAGATCCGGGCGGCCCGGCGCAGTCCGGCCGGGTCGATCAGGCGGAGGCCGGCGGGCACCACGTAGAGCATGCCCAGGGTGACGATCATGTTCACCAGCACCGTCATCCTGGACTCCCCCCATGTGCGCGGCCGACGCATTGAACGCGTTCAACTCACGGTGACGACCTTACGAGGTTGCTTGAACATGTTCAAGCAGCGCTCCGGTTGCGACACTCCCGGGCATGCGTCACACAAGAGTCAGCAACCCGGGCGACAAGGGAGATCCACGTGCACGGACCGACACCTCCGACACCTCGTCAGGCGCCGCGTCGTCACGCACCGGCCGGCGCCGCCCTGTTCGCCGCTCTCGGCCTGCTCGCCGCAGGCTGTGGCGGACACGACAAGGCCACGGCGAACGCCGGACCCGAGAGCCAGGAGGTCTACCTCCAGCCCGTGGCGTCGGCCGGCCCCGACCCCTTCACCAGCTCCTCGGCCACCGCCGAGTCGGCCCCCGTCCAGCCCCCGCTGCCCAATCCGACGGGCCGCGGTATCCGCACCGTCAGCGCCGACACCCCCGGCCTGTACGGAGGGACCGAGCGGCTGGGCAGCTGCGACGTGGAACAGCAGGTCCGCCACCTCACGGAGGACGGCCCCAAGGCCCGCGCCTTCGCCGAGGCGGCCGGCGTCGAACAGGCGAAGCTCCCCGAGTTCCTGCGGGGCCTCACTCCCGTCGTCCTCCGCGCCGACACCCGGGTGACCAACCACGGGTTCCGCGACGGCCGCGCCGACGGCTACCAGTCCGTCCTCCAGGCCGGCACGGCCGTCCTCGTCGACGAGCACGGAATGCCCCGCGTCCGCTGCGGGTGCGGCAACCCGCTGGGTGCCCCGCGGGCCGCCAAGGGGGCCCCGGTGCACAAGGGTGACGCGTGGAACGGCTACCAGCCGAACCAGGTCGTCGTCATCGAGCCCACCGTCCATGTGATCAACAGCCTGGTGATCGTCAACATCGCGGACAACACCTGGCTCGAACGCAAGCACGGGGACGACGGAGCCCAGGACCGGACCCCGCCGGTGGTGCCCCAGTTCGACCCCGCCGACGGCATCCCGTCCGGTCCGTCGACCCGCCCCGGCGGCACGCCGCCGGGCACCGCCCCGGGCGACCCGTGCGCGGGCCCCGACGGCAACGGCGCGGCCAGGACCTCCCCGCCCGCCACCCCGGCGCCCCCGGCGGCTGACTGCCCGCCGAGCCCACCGCTCTCCCAGGACCCGGCCGCCCCGTCGAAACCGGTCCCCCCGCAGCAGCAGCCGCCTTCCGACGGCCCCCTGGACAGCCCGTCCGACCTGCCGCCGCAGTTCCCGACCGAGCCCGGCGTTCCCCTGGAGCCCGACGGTTCGGTGCCGCCGAACGGCCCGGACGACCCCCTCGCCCGTCCGCCCGCCGACCCGTACGCGGACCCCTACACGGACCCGTACTGGAACCCGAACGGCGACCCGAACGGCGACCCGAACGGGGACCCGAACGGGGACCCGAACGGGGACCCGAACCTCACGCCGCCGCCCTCGGACCCCGGCTACTCGCTGGAGAGCGCCTGACCGGCGGGTGTGTCATGGTGGATCGGTGCCGACCGCCGTATCGCTGCCGGACGACTGGCCCGCACACCCGGACCGGTCGCTCTCACTCAACCGCATGGGCAGTTTCGACTGGGACCTGATCACCGGTCTCATGCACATGGACGAAGCCGCCCTGGACGTCTTCGACACGACCCCGGACGAGTACGACGGCCGGCCCGAGTCCCTCTCCCCGCGCGTACCGCCCGACGAGGGGGCTCGGCTCGACGCCCTGGTCTCCTCCGCCCTCAAGAGCGGCGTGGACAGCTACGGCGCCTACTTCCGCATCCGCTGCCACGACGGACGGCTGCGCTGGACGCACACCCAGGGCCGCGTGATGCGCGGCCCGGACGGGCGCCCGTACCGGATCATCGGCATCGTGCGGGACGCCACCGAGGAGCTCAGCCACTCGGCGGAACGGCTCGGACTCGACGAGGAACGGCGCCGGCAGACCTCGGTGGTGGAGTCCACCACGGCCGCCCTCGCCCACGCCCGTACCGTCCAGGACGTCATCGACGCCCTCGGCGACGCCCATGGCCTGGAGCGCCTCGGCTCGATGGGCATGGTGATGGGCCTGGTCGAGGCCGGCCGGATCCACCTCGTCGCCGAAGGCCCCGACGGCAGCTTCGTCCCCGGCACCCGGTACACCCGCATCGACGAGCAGTACCCGATGAGCGAGGTCGTCCGCTCGCTCCAGCCGCGCTTCCTCGACTCGGCGCAGGAGTTCGCCGAGGACTACCCCGGGCTCTGGGCGAAGATCTCGTACATGGACATCTCGGCGGCCGCGTACCTGCCGCTGATCGCCCAGGCCAGGCCCATCGGCGCGATCGGCCTGCTCTACCAGGACAAGGACGGCTTCACCCAGGACGAGCGCAACCTGCTCGTGGCGCTGGGCAGCAGCATCGCGCAGAGCCTGCAGCGGGCCATGCTGCTGGAGCAGGAGCACGACCTGGCGGAGGGACTGCAGCAGGCGATGCTGCCGCGCCGGATCCCGTCCGTGCCGGGCGGAGAGATCGCGGTCCGCTACCGCTCCGCACGGATGGGCCAGGACATCGGCGGCGACTGGTACGACGTCATCCCGCTGCCGGGCGGCCGGGTCGGCGCGGTCATCGGCGACGTCCAGGGCCACGACACGCACGCTGCCGCCGTCATGGGCCAGCTCCGGATCGTGCTGCGCGCCTACGCGGCGGAGGGGCACTCGCCGGGGACGGTGATGGCGAGGGCCTCCGTCTTCCTGCACGAACTGGACACCGACCGCTTCGCGACCTGCACGTACGTGGAGGCCGACCTCTCGACGGGTGTGCTCCAGCTGGTACGGGCCGGCCACATCGACCCGCTGCTGCGCACCGCGGACGGGGACTGCCGGCGGCTCCCGGTGAGCGGTGGGATGCCGCTCGGGCTCTCGGTGGAGTTCGGCCGGCTCGAATACCCGGTGACCACGGTGGAGCTGGACCCGGGAGAAACGCTCCTGCTGTGCACGGACGGCCTCGTGGAACAGCCCGGCGCCGACCTCGACGACGGGATCCGGCTGCTGACCTCACTGGTCCGGCGCGGCCCCGGGGACCTGCAGCGGCTGGCGGACCTGCTGTGCGGGGCCATCGACGAGCGCGGCGGCGACGACGACATGGCGCTGCTCCTGCTGCGCCGTCACGCGCCGACTACCCCGGGTGGCGGGGGCCGCCTGCAGCAGCACGTCGCCCCGGGCGACCCCGAGGCGCTGGTCGCCGCGCGGCACATGACCGGCGCGGCGGTGCGCGCGTGGGGCGCGCGCGAACGGGCCGACGAGATCGAGCTCGTCGCGGACGAGCTCATCGTGAACGCCCTGATGCACACGGACGGCCCGGCGATCGTGACCCTCCGCGTCCTGGAGGGCCCGCAGCGCCGCCTCCGCGTGGAGGTGGAAGACCGCTCGAGCGCCCTGCCGAGGCGCCGGGAGGCGGGGGAGGCGGGGGTCTCGGGGCGGGGCCTGATGCTGGTGGACCGGCTGGCGGACGTGTGGGGGGTGGAGCCGAGGGGGAGCGGCAAGTGCGTGTGGTGCGAGTTCGTCATGGACTGACGGTTTTTCCCCCCCCCCCCCCCCGCGGGAGCGCGCGCAGGATCGTCTGCGGGCAGAGATTTCCAGCCTCGCCGGCGTTCGAGGCGCGCTCTGGGGCGGAGCCCCAGGCCTTCAAGCTGTGCCCGGCGGGGCCCTGCTCGGGGAAGGGCCGAGGTGAGCGGCGGCACCGAGCACCCGGCAGTGGCACCGGCCACCGGCCAGCACCCGGCCCCAGCACCGGCACGAGCACCCGGCCCCGGCACGGGCACCGGCCCCGGCACGGGCACCCGGCCCCGGTACGAGTACTCGGCGCCCAGTCACCGGCACCCCGTCACCGGCACCGGCACCCCGGGACCGGCACCGATACCAGCACCCAGCACCGGCACGAGCACTCGGCACTCGGCACCGGCACGAGCACTCGGCACCAGCACCGGCACGAGCCCGGCACCAGCACCAGCACCAGCACGACCCCTGCGCCGGCACCGGCATCGGCACCCCGGCACTGGCACCGGCACCGGCACGAGTACTCGGCACCCCGGCACCGGGACCGGCACCCCGGGACCGGGAC
>NZ_JBVJKF010000001.1:474100-496423 GCF_055585365.1 Streptomyces sp. NPDC053432 | reverse complement strand
CCCGGCACCCCGGGACCGGCACCGGCACCGGCACGAGTACTCGGCACCCCGGCACCGGGACCGGCACCGGGACCGGCACCGGCACCCCGGGACCGGCACCGGCACCGGCACGAGTACTCGGCACCCCGGCACCGGGACCGGCACCGGGACCGGCACCGGCACCCCGGGACCGGGACCGGCACCTGCACTCGGCAGTCGCCGGCGGCTCGCGCAGTGGCACCGGCAGTCGGTGCCCGGGTCGCGTCCCGGTGACGGTGGCGGCAGGCTGGTGGCATGCCCGAGCTGCCCGAGGTCGAGGCCCTGCGGGAGTACCTCGACACCCACCTGCCCGGCCGGACGGTCGAGCGCGTCCACCCGCTCGCCGTCAGCGTGCTCAAGACGTACGACCCGCCACTGAGCGCGCTCGAAGGGCAGCCGGCCGCCGGCACCGCCCGCTTCGGCAAGTTCCTGGCCGTGCGGATCGGGGAGCTCCACCTCGTCACCCACCTGGCCCGGGCCGGCTGGCTGCGCTGGCACGAGACCCTGCCCGCCGCCCCGCCGCGCCCCGGCAAGGGGCCGCTCGCGCTGCGCGTCGTACTGGAGGGCGGCGGCGGGTTCGACCTCACCGAGGCGGGGACGCAGAAGCGCCTCGCCGTGTACGTGGTGCGCGATCCGCACGAGGTGCCCGGCATCGCCCGCCTCGGCCCCGATCCGCTGGCCGAGGACTTCGACCGGGACGCCTTCGCCGCCCTGCTGGAGGGGGAACGGCGCCAGATCAAGGGCGTGCTGAGGGATCAGAGCGTCATCGCGGGGATCGGGAACGCCTACAGCGACGAGATCCTCCACCGGGCGAAGGTCTCGCCGTTCAAACTGGCCGCCTCCTTCGGCGAGGAGCAGGTCACCGAGCTCTACGCGGCCGTGCGGGACACCCTGCGCGAGGCCGTCGCACGGGCGCACGGCGTGGCGGCCGGCGAGCTGAAGGCGGAGAAGAAGAGCGGCCTGCGGGTGCACGGACGGGCCGGGGAGCCGTGTCCGGTGTGCGGGGACACCGTGCGTTCGGTGTCGTTCGCCGATTCCTCGCTGGAGTACTGCCCCACCTGCCAGACCGGCGGCAAGCCGCTCGCCGACCGGCGGCTCTCGCGCCTCCTCAAATAGCCCGGCGCTGCGTAGACTCCGGCACCATGCCCGAGGAGCAGCAGTCGCCGCCCCGGCGCGAGGTCGTCACCGGGGTGCCCCGGGGAGACCGCCGCCGGCCGCCCGCGCACGCACCGGCGCGCTCGGAGATCTCCGAGCAGACCACCCTCGGGGCCACCTACGTACGGGCGCTGATGCGCAGCCAGCTCCGGTCGGGGCTGGGCGCGCTGGCCGCGCTCGGACTGCTGGTCGGATCGCTGCCGCTGGTGTTCGTGCTGCCGAGCGGGGGTTCGCGGACCCTGGTCTGGCCGGCGCTCGGTGTCCTCGTGTACCCGGTGATGTGGCTCGTCGCCCGCTGGTACGTCACCCGGGCGGAGCGCAACGAGGCCGATTTCACGGGTCTGGTGATGGATCCCGCGGAGCGTTCCCCGGAGCGGTAGCGCCGCTCGTCAGCCGCGGGCGCCGAGGCGCGCCTCCAGCCCGTCGAGGATGGCCTCCACGCCGAACTCGAACATCTCGGCGGCCAGTTCGGCGGGGTCCGCGGCCTGCTGCTCCGCCATGCGGGCGCGGAGCCGCGGGTACTGCGACGCGATGGCCCCCGCCCACTCGGCGACACTCGGTGCCGGTCCGTCGTCGCCCTTGCCCCGGGGGACCTGGGCCTCGGCGACCGTCGCCCGGGAGGCGTCGGCGAGCAGGGTGCCGGACACGAACGTGAAGGACGTGCTCACGGCCCGGTCGAGTTCCCGGCCGGTGAACCCGGCCGCCTCGAAGATCGCGTACGAGTGCTCCTGGAAGGCGGCCATCCCGGGGCCGTATACGAAGTGCGTGCTGATGGCGGGGACGAGCCAGGGGTGGCGCCGGCCCAGTGCGTACGTGTCGTGCACCAGCGCGCGGGCCGCGGCCCGCCAGCCGACCACGGACGGGTCGGCGAAGTCCAGTTCGGCCCACACCTCGTCGGCCGCGAGGACCACGAGGCTCTCCTTGCTGGCGACGTGCCAGTACATCGCGGTCGCCGCCGAACCCATCCGCTGCCCGAGGCGGCGCATGCTCAGGCCGTCGATGCCCTCGCTGTCGAGGAGCTCGACGGCGGCCCGGACGATCTGGTCACGGCTCAAGGTCTCACGTGGCATGGCCACATCGTAGCCAAGCTCTTGCACGGTGTTCAACAAGGTGGTTGTGGTGCGGCCTCTTCTTCTTTTACGGTGTGCAAGTCGCCGAGTTGAACACCGTAAAAGGAGCTCTCGTGAATACCTCGACCGAAGTCCGGCACGCCTGGCACCGACCGCTCGCGGTCTGTGCGGCCCTGATGGCGGGCCTCGTGGTCCTCTGTCTCATCGCCCTGGCCGTCGACGACCGGACCCTGCTGGGCGAGTCGGTGTGGGCCAAGCCGATGAAGTTCGCCTTCGCCTTCGCCCTCTACGGCGGAACGCTGTCCTGGCTGCTGGGCAGGATCGAGAGGGGGAGGCGCCTCGCCCGGTGGGCCGGGACCGTCTTCGCGCTGGCCGCGACCGCCGAGGTCGGAGCGATCACCGTCCAGGCGGCACGCGGCACGATCAGCCACTTCAACGCAGACCGGAGCGACCCGGTCACCCTGGCTCTGGTGCCGGTCCTCACCCTCGGCGTGATGGTCATCGTCATCGCGCAGCTGGTCGTCGGCATCGTCGTGCTGGTCCGGCGCACCGGCGGCAGGGACCTGAACCGGGCCATCCGCGCCGGGCTCGTCCTCGCCACCGCGGGCATGCTCATCCCGGTGTACTGGATGGTGACGGGCATCCACGAGCGCACCGTCACCGACGCCAACGGCCGCCGGATCCCGATGTACCAGGGTCACGGCATCGGAGACCCCGACGGGCGCGGCATGCCCCTGACCAACTGGAGCGTCACCGGCGGTGACTTCAGGGTCCCGCACTTCTTCGCCCTGCACGGCATCCAGGTCCTGCTCGTGCTCACCGTCGCGCTGGTCGCACTCTCGGCCCGGTACGCCTGGCTGCGCGACGAGCGGGTCCGCGCCCGCCTCGTGGGCGCCGCCGCCCTCGGCTACGGCGGCTTCGTCGCGGTCGTGACCTGGCAGGCCGGCCGGGGCCAGTCGCTGATCCACCCGGACGGCCCGACCCTCGCGGCCCTCGCCGCGGTCCTGCTGGCCGCCGCCGCGGCGACGGTGGGCGTGGTCGTAGCCGCCCGGCGGGCCGCGGTCCCCGGGCCCGTGGACGCCGCGCCTCAGAACAAGTGCATGGCCAAGTGACCCAGCGGCAGACCGAGCTGCCAGGCCGGCGTCCATACGCGGGCGTTCTCGTCCAGGCCCGCCGGGGTGTCGGCGTGGCCGTGGCGGCCGGGGTCGAGGTTCGTGGCGAAGAGCTCGGTGCTGTCGAGCCAGCGCCACGCCGCCCGGGCCAGCTCCAGGTCCGGGTCCTCGCCCCGGCCCCGTTCCCTGGCCTCCTCGCCCAGCGCGAGGAACCGGGTGTGGACCCAGTCGCGCCAAGGATGTCCGTACGCCGTCAGCGACATCCACTCGTCGAGCTGGGAGACGACCCGGATCCCGGAGAGCTCGCCGGCGGCGTCCGAGAGGTAGATCGTGAGCGCGAGCGTGTCGCGGCCGGCCCGGAACTCCAGCGTGCTGACCGGGATCAGCCGGCCCGTGCGCAGCAGTTCGTCCGCGATGTACTCGGCGTAGAGCCAAGCCATGGGCACCGCGAGCCCGCCGTCACTGGTGCCGTTCATACCCTCGGGCTGCACCGTTCCACCTTCTCCCCACGCGTCCAGCGTCCCGCCGTCGGTCCCGAGCCTTCACCCGGCGGCTCGGGGAGCGGGGGATGTTTACTCAACTTGCACGCTCTGGTGGCGAATTCGATGCATATTCTGTCCGATCCGCGTATGTTCGCGGCGTTCCCCGACCGGGGCCGTCAGGCTCCGAGCCCGTACCCGTAGCCTTGCAGACCCTTCTTGAGGGCGCGCAGAGCGTAGTGCGTGCGGGACTTCACGGTGCCGGCCGGTATGCCGAGTTCGGCGGCCGCCTCGGCCACGGAACGGTCCTGGAAGTACACCTGCATCAGCACCTCACGGTGCTCCGGTCCCAGCGAGCCGACGGCGCGGCGGACGTCGATCGCCGTGACCGAGCCGGCCACCGCGTCCTCGGGGGCGGGTGCCTGCTCCAGCCCTTCCGGATCCACCTCCTGCGGCCGGGACAGCCGGGCCCGCCGCGCGTCGATCGCGAGCCGCCGGGCCACAGTGAACAGCCAGGGCCGCATCGATTCGTGCTCGGTGGACAGCACCTCCGGGTGCTGCCAGACCCGTACCAGGGTCTCCTGTACGAGGTCCTCCGCGCGCTGGGCGTCACCGGCCGTGAGGCCGAGCAGGAATCCGAACAGGGCCCGCCCGTGCTCGCGCTGGAGTTCGGCCAGGGCCTCGGGGGCCGTGTGCTGGAGGGCGGGGGAGAGCGGCACGAGGGGCTCCTTCCGGGGGTGCGGGGGGCCGAGGGTGGGGCGGCCCGTTCACCCTGACCTGCGGCGGGCCGCCTCGGAACCGTCCCGTCCAGTCGGTGCGCCCAAGCGCCCCGGTCGGCCGCCGGGCGGCAGTGGCGGGCGGCGAACGGTCGAACGGCGCGGCGAACGGCAGACAGCCATGGGGGCCGCGGCGGCGCTGGGGGATCCGCATCGGCCGTCGGGGTGAGTGCGCGGCGGGCGGACGGATCCGTTCCTTGACTTGAGACGTCCCGTTCTATGGATTGCAGGTGATCGGATGTCAGATAGTCGTACTAGCGAGAGCTGGGACAGATGACCAAGCCCACCCGGAGAGCGGCCGCCCTCCTGTCCGCACTCCTGCTGTCGGCGGCAGCGGCCGGCTGCTCGGCCGCCGGGAGATCCGGGCCGGCCCGCCTCGCGGACACCGGCCGGCCCACACCCTCCAACGCCGCCGGCTCCCCCTCGGCCCAGGGCTTCACCCTCGTCGCGAGCGGCGACGTACTGCCGCACACCTCGGTCATCCAGCGCGCCGCGAACGACGCGGACGGCGACGGCTACGACTTCCGACCGATGTTCGCCGGAGTCAAGTCCGTCGTCGCGCCCGCCGACCTCGCCCTCTGCCACATGGAGACCATCTACGGCGAGGAGGGCGGCCCCTTCTCCGGCTACCCGGCCTTCAAATCCCCGCCCCAGGTCGCCGACGCGCTCAAGGCGACCGGCTACGACGGCTGCTCGACGGCCTCGAACCACACCCTGGACGACGGCGCCGACGGACTGCGCCGCACCCTGGACCGCTTCGACAAGGCCGGACTGAAACACGCCGGTTCGGCCCGCACCGCCGCCGAGGCGGCCACCGTGACCATGTACAAGGCGGGCTCCGCCAAGGTCGCGCACCTCGCCTACACCTACGACACCAACGGCTATCCGATGCCGGACGGCCAGCCGTGGGCGGTCAACCTGATGAAGCAGGACAAGATCATCGCGGATGCCCGGGCCGCCCGGAAGGCCGGCGCCGACGTGGTGCTGGTGAGCGTGCACTGGGGCACGGAATGGCAGACCGAGCCGGACGAGACCCAGCTCTCCCTCGGCAAGGCCCTGACCGCCTCGCAGACCGGCGGCCGCCCCGACATCGACCTGATCCTCGGCACCCACGCGCACATTCCGCAGGCCTACGAGAAGGTCAACGGCACCTGGATCGTCTACGGCATGGGCGACCAGGTCGCGGGCGAGATGTACAACTACACGGGTGCGCGGGACATGCGCGGCAACTACGGATCGATCGGCCGCTTCACCTTCGCGCCGCCGGCCGCCGCCGGGCAGCGCTGGCGGGTCACCAAGGCCGAGTTCGTGCCGCAGATGATGGACCTGTCCACCGGCCGCGTCGTCAACCTCGCGCTCCACTCCCAGGGAGAGGAGTACGAGAGCGCCAAGGAGGCCGTCACCGAGGCCGTACTCGGCCGGGGCGCCGCGAAGGACGGCCTCACCATGGCGAAGTGAGGCCCCCGCCGCGACGGGCGCGAGACCCAACGCCGCCCGGGTTCCGCCGCCCGCCGCCCGCCGCCCGGGATCCGCCGCCCGCCGCCCGGGGTACGACGCCCGCCGCCCGCCGCCCGGGGTATGGCGCACGGCGCCCGGAGCACGGCGCCCGCGGCCTGGCGCCCGCCGCTCGGGGCATGACCCACGCCGTCCGGGCTCTGGCGCACGCCGCCCGGGGTCTGGCGGACGGTGAACAGTGCCAGGGCCGGACCCAGGCCCTAGGGGACGACCGTCACCGGCCAGCGGCCCGCCTTGACCAGGCGGACCGCCACCGAGCCGACGATCCGGTGGCCCGCCTGCTCGGAGGCGCCGACCACCACCGCGTCCGCCATCAGCTCCTCCGCCGCGTTCACCAGCCCCGCATAGGGATCGCCGCGGAAGGTGTGGAACTCCCAGCGCACGTCGTAGACGCCCTTGAGCCGCTCCGCCGCCTCCCTGATCTCGGCGACCAGCCCCTCCGCGATCTCCCCGGTCGTCTCGGCCACCGGCGCGCCCAGGGAGACCCCGGCCGCCAGCACGGGCTGTACGTACACCAGCGCCAGCAGCGCGTTCTGGCGCCGGGCCAGCCCCGCCGCGTAGGCCGCCGCCCGCAGCGAGGACTCCGAGCCGTCGACCCCGGCCAGGATCACCTTCGGGCCGTCGGTGCCGCGTTCGAATCCCGTGTTCACGTGCTCCGTCACCCTCCCC
Organism: Streptomyces sp. NPDC053432; assembly: GCF_055585365.1. Classification (NCBI taxonomy): domain Bacteria; kingdom Bacillati; phylum Actinomycetota; class Actinomycetes; order Kitasatosporales; family Streptomycetaceae; genus Streptomyces; species Streptomyces sp. NPDC053432. Next base: position 489,629 of record NZ_JBVJKF010000001.1, on the reverse strand, counting down.
ACGCTATCCCGCTCGCCGCGCGGACGGCCGTCCCCCTCCCTACAGTGCGAACCATGAGTGCCACCGTGGAGGAGACGCGCGGGACCCGGAACCGCTTCCTGAACCGGGTGCCCGACGCATTCGGGGCGTTCTTCGGAACGCTCGGCCTGCTGTGCGCGCTGCTCGCCCTCTCCCCGACGCTGCGGCGGCTCCTGCGGCACGTCGTGCGCTTCCTCGACCTCATCGTCGTCCCGGTCAGCGCGAACCTCGCCTACGCGGTCTTCCTCTTCCTCCTCGCCGCCGCCCTCGGCATGCGCAAGAAGGTCGCCTGGTGGATCGTCATCACCTATCTGGCCCTGCTGGTCCTCGACGATGTGCTGATCCTGGCCGAGGGCGACTACTGGATCGGCGTCCCGTCGATGGCCGTCGGCGTGGTCGCCATGGCCCTCCTGATCGCCGCCCGCCGGGAGTTCTACGCCGCTTCCCGGCCCGGCGCCCTGTGGCGGGCCCTGCTCGTGCTCGGACTCGGTCTGCTCGCCGCCGTACTGGTGGGCTGGGGGCTCGTCGCCCTCTTCCCCGGCACCCTGCCCCCGGGAGAACGGCTGGACTGGGCCGCCCGGCAGGTCTTCGGCGGGCTGGTCTCCGAGCGGCAGTTCAACGGCCGCCCGCCCCGCCCCCTGTACTTCCTGCTCGGCCTCTTCGGCGCCCTGGCCCTGCTGAACGCCGCCGCCGCCCTCTTCCGCTCCCAGCGCCTGACCGCCGCCCTGCACGGCGACGAGGAACCGCGCATCCGCGCGCTGCTGGGCGCCTACGGACGGGGCGACTCCCTCGGCTACTTCGCCACCCGGCGCGACAAGGCCGTCGTCTTCGCCCCCAACGGCAGGGCCGGGGTCACCTACCGCGTCGAGGCCGGCGTCGCCCTGGCCAGCGGCGACCCCGTCGGCGACCCCGCCGCCTGGAGCCCCGCCATCGACGCCTGGCTGGCCGTCGCCCGCCGCTACGGCTGGCAGCCCGCCGTCATGGGAGCCTCCGAGGACGGCGCCAACGCCTACGCCCGCTCCGGCCTCAGCGCCCTCCAGCTCGGCGACGAGGCGATCCTGCACGTCGCCCACTTCGACCTCGACGGCCGCGACATGCGCGTCACCCGCCAGGCCGTCAACCGCGTCAAACGGGCCGGCGCCAGCACCGTCATCCGCCGCCACTCCGCCCTCTCCGAGGAGGAGATGCACACCATCGTCGACCGGGCCGACCGCTGGCGGGACACCGAGACCGAGCGCGGCTTCTCGATGGCCCTGGACCGGCTCGGCGACCCGGCCGACGGGGACTGCCTGCTCGTGGAGGCCTTCGACGCCGAGGGCGAGCTGATCGCCCTGCTCTCCTTCGTCCCCTGGGGCAAGGACGGCATCTCGCTCGACCTGATGCGCCGCGACCGCGCCGCCCCCAACGGGGTCATGGAGTTCATGGTCGCCGAGCTGTGCGCCGCCGCCCCCGGCCTCGGCGTACGCAGGATCTCCCTCAACTTCGCGGTCTTCCGGTCCGCCTTCGAGGAGGGCGGCCGGATCGGCGCCGGCCCCGTGCTCAAGCTGTGGCGCAGGCTGCTGCTCTTCTTCTCCCGCTGGTGGCAGCTGGAGGCCCTGTACCGCTCGAACGTCAAGTACGGCCCCGAGTGGTACCCGCGCTTCCTCTGCTACCAGGACGCTGGCTCGCTCGCCCGCGTCAGCCTCGCCTCCGGCATCGCCGAGGGCTTCGTCTCCGTACCCAGCCTGCGCACCCTGTGGGGCAACGCCCACCACAGGGGCCTCACCGCCCCCGCCACCACCGAGGGACTGCCCCCCATCGACTCCCTCGGCCTGGACACGGTGGGGGAGGAGGCCGACCGCGCCGCGGCGGGGGAGCGGCTGCCCGAACAGGTCCGTGTCCGGCACGCCAAGCTGGACCGCATCCGGGAGTCCGGCACCGACCCCTACCCCGTCGGCATCCGGCCCCGCACGCACACCGTGGCCCAGCTGAAGGCCGCGCACCCCGGATATCCGGCGGGCGCCCGCTCGGGTGAGCAGGCCACGCTCGCCGGACGCGTGATGGTCGTACGGGACCTGGGCGGGGTGGTCTTCGCCGTCCTGCGCGACTGGTCCGGGGACGTCCAGCTGATGTTCACCCGCGACGAGACGGGCGCGGGCGTACTGGACTCCTTCACCTCCCAGGTCGACTTCGGGGACCACGTCGTCGTCACCGGCGAGGCCGCGGCCAGCAGGAGCGGCGAACTCTCCCTCCTCGTGGACTCCTGGCAGCTCACGGGCAAGTGCCTGCGCCCCCTGCCCGACAAGCGCAAGGGCCTGGCCGACCCGGAGGCCCGCGTCCGGCGCCGCTACCTCGACCTCGTCGCGAGCCCCGCGGCGCGCGACGTCGTACGGGCCCGCTCCACCGCCGTGCAGGCCCTGCGCCAGGGGCTGCTCGACCGCGGCTACCTGGAGGTCGAGACCCCGATGCTCCAGCAGATCCACGGCGGCGCCAACGCCCGCCCCTTCCGCACCCACATCAACGCCTACGACCTGGACCTCTACCTGCGCATCGCCCCCGAGCTCTACCTGAAGCGGCTCTGCGTGGGAGGCATGGAGAAGGTCTTCGAGATGGGCCGCACCTTCCGCAACGAGGGCGTCTCCTACAAGCACAACCCCGAGTTCACGATGCTGGAGGCGTACCAGGCCTTCGCCGACTACGACGTGATGCTCGACCTCACCCGCGAACTCATCCAGGGCGCCGCCACCGCCGCCTTCGGCTCGCCCGTCGCCCACAAGGCGGGCCCCGACGGAAAGCTCGTCGTCCACGACATCTCGGGACCCTGGCCGGTCAAGACCATGTACGGGGCCATCAGCGACGCCCTCGGCGAGGAGGTCGACGCCGACACCGAGGAGCACGTCCTGCGCAGGCTGTGCGACCGGGCGGGCGTGCCCCACGCCCCGGAGGACACCCGCGGGGACGTGGTGCTGGAGATGTACGAGCGGCTCGTCGAGGAGCGGACGAAGCTGCCCACCTTCTACAAGGACTTCCCGACCGACGTCTCGCCGCTCACCCGGCAGCACCGCAAGGACCCGAGGCTGGCCGAACGGTGGGACCTCGTCGCCTTCGGCACCGAACTGGGCACCGCCTACTCGGAGCTGACCGACCCCGTCGAGCAGCGGCGCCGGCTCACCGCCCAGTCCCTGCTCGCCGCGGGCGGCGACCCGGAGGCCATGGAGCTCGACAACGACTTCCTCGACGCACTGGAGTACGCGATGCCGCCGACCGGCGGTCTGGGCATCGGAGTCGACCGCCTCGTCATGTTCCTGACCGGCCTGACGATCCGCGAGACGTTGCCGTTCCCCCTGGTGCGGCACGGCTGATCGGGTGGCGGGACGGGGGCGCGTCCGCGCCTCTCGACATCTGCGGCGATGTCGTTGATACGTAGTAGTAATGAAAAATGACGAGCCGACAGTAGGGCGTCGCGCGCTCCTGCGCACCGCCGTCTTCCTCGGGGTCGCCGCCGCCTCCGGACTGCTCACCGGGAACGGCGAAACGGGCGAGCCCGGCGCCGCCACCGGTTCCGGAGCGGGCGGCCCCGCCCCGCTCGCCGGACCGGGTCCGCACCCCGCGGCGGGTCCGGCCGGCCTGCGGGCCCAGGAACTGGCCGAGAAGTCCTACCGGCTGCGCCCGATGACCGCCGAGGCCCCCCTCCGGCCGCCGGCCGCCAAACCCGCCGTGCGCACCCGGCCCATCCTGGAACTCCCGGAGGGAGCCGACACGTCGAACGGCATGGTGCTCACCTTCGACGACGGCCCCGACCCCCGCTACACCCCGGCCATCCTCGACACACTGGCCCGGTACGGCGTCCGGGCCATGTTCTTCGTCTGCGGGGAGATGGCCACCGAGAACCGGGACCTGCTGCGCCGGATGGCCGACGAGGGCCACGTCATCGGCAACCACACCTGGACCCACCCGCTCATCCCCAGACTCAGCCGGCCCGCGCTCACCTCGGAGATCGCCCGGACGAGCGAGGTCGTGCAGAAGTCGGTGGGCGCGGCCCCGCTGTGGTTCCGGGCACCGTACGGGGCCTGGAACCGGGCCGCCTTCGAGATCGGCGCGGAACTGGGCATGGAACCGCTCGCCTGGACCGTGGACACCCTGGACTGGAAGGAACCCGGGACCACCACCATCGTCTCCCGGGTCCTGAGCGGCGCCGCGCCCGGCGTGATCGTGCTGTCCCACGACGCGGGCGGCAACCGGTCGCAGAGCGTCCAGGCCATCAACTCGTACCTGCCCCAGCTGCTCGCCAGGGGCTACCGGATGACGCTGCCGGTACTGCCGCCCCGCTGAGCCGGTCCGGACCCGGACCGGCTCAGCGGGGCGGCCGGTTCAGCGGGCCTCCACCATGCGGGCGAAGACCACGACGTTGCCGTCGTAGCCCTGCGCCTTGGAGTAGGAGCCGCCGCACGTGATCACCCTGAGTTCCGGGTGCCCGGTGTCGCCGTACACCCTGGCACCCGGGAACTGGTCCTTCGAGAACACCTCCACGCCGTACACCTCGAACACCGCGGTGCGCCCGTCGTAGCGCTCCACCTCGATGTGGTTGCCCGGCTTGACCGACCCCAGGCCGTAGAAGACGGCGGGGCCCTGCGCGTTGTCCACGTGGCCCACGATCACGGCCGATCCGCGCTGCCCGGGCGAGATCCCGTTGAGGTACCAGCCGGCCAGATTGCGGTCCTGCGGCGGAGGCGCGTCGATCCAGCCCTCCGCGTCCAGCCCGACCGTCATCACCGGAGCGTCCACGTTGATCGTGGGAATGCGGATGCGCTGCACCGACGAGTGCTCCAGCACCTCCATGTCCGCGGGCGGCGTCGGCGGATTCGCCGGCAGCTGATCGGCCGTCACCGCGACGGCCGAGGCCGCGGTGGGCTGCGGCGGCCCGTCGCCCATGTCCACACCGTTGCGCACCATGGCGAGGCCGGTGAGCATGACGAGGGCGAGTACGCCCCACGGTGAGCGTTTGCGCGACTGCCCTGTCTCGTCCTCGCCCATCGTTCTCCCTTCCCGACGCGGGGGTCCCGACCCGCGTTCCTGTCCCACCCCTGTACGCCCTACTTCACGCACGCTAAGGCTGCGTCGGCGGGACGGCGAGAGGGGAAGGGCGAACGGGTGGCACGGCCCGGATGGGGCCGGAAGGGGTGCGCCCATCCAGGTAATCGTCACATAAATGTCTGACGGGTCGTGACCTGCGGATCCGTCAGCTGCGGCGCCCGCGCTTCGGCGTGTCGCTCAACCGGGCGGCCCAAAGGCGGAAATGCGGATGTCGCGGGCCACCCCGAGGGTTTGATCAGGGAGGCGTTCTCGTCGATCATCCGGGGCGGACGCTCCGGGGCGCTTCCCGCTGGAGGTTCCACCATGCGTGCTTTCCGCGCTCTCACCGTGACGGCGGCAGCCTGCGCCGCGATCGGCCTCAGCATCCCGTTCGCCTCTGCCAACTCTCCGATGGGCGGGGCCGGGGGCCCCAGCAACATCCGGGTCGAGCCGTACGCCGTGCACCAGGGCGCCGTGATGGAGGTCAGCGCCTCGGGTTGCAACCGCGACGGCGTCGTCACCTCGCCCGGCAACTTTCCCGAGGCCCCCCTGGTCCGCGGGTTCGCCAGGGTCCGGATCTTCAACCACGCCACACCGGGCGAGCACACCCTGTCGGTCCGGTGCAACGACAGCAGCCTGGTCGCCACCCACCGCTTCAGGATCCTGGAGGGGCGGCCCTCGCAGGGCGGTCTCGGCGGTTCCATCGGGCCGTCCACCGCCGAGACCGCCATCGGTGCGGGTCTCGTAGGCGCCGCCGCCCTCGGTGCGGGCGCCCATGTGGTGCGCCGTCGTCGCCCGTCGCTCCGCGGCCGGGCCTGACCGGTCACCTCCCCGGTCGTCCCCGCCGCCGGTCGCCCCGGGTCCTGGCCCGGACCCGGGGCGACCGGGGGTGGGGAGGGGTTTTCCAACGGCCGGGCTCCGCAACGGCTTGGCTCCGCAACGGCCGGGCTCTTCACGGCTGAGCTCTTCACCGGCCGGGCCCCGATGACCGGAGTCGTCAATGGCCGCGGCCGGACCGGCGCCGGCGCAGGGCGAAGGCCGTCCCGCCCAGGGCGGCGAGCAGCAGACCCGCTCCCGCGCCGAGCTCCAGGGGATCCATGCCGGCCACACTGCCGCCGAGGCCCCCGCGGACGGCGCCGACCACGCTTCGGGCGGGACTGGTCGCGGTCCGCGTGGAACTCGTGGTCGGCCTGGTCGAACCGCCGGCGATCGTCAGGTCGGCCGAGCCCGTCTCCCCGTTGCAGGTGAACGAGACGGAGTACAGGGCTCCGGGCCGGGCGTCCCGGTCCACGGTGACCCGTGCGGTCTGGCCGCGCGCGATGCTCACGGTGTCGAAGACCCCGGACGAGGCGGTGGCGTAGGCGGCGTTGCAGCCGGTGACGGAGAGCACCGTCTGGCCGCCGGGGGCGACCGTCGACGGGGTGATGGCGAAACCGAACGAAGTGACCTGCCGGCCTTCCGCCGCCGTGGCGGCGGGCGCGCAGAGGGCGCCGAGCGCGAGTACGGCGCCCGTGGCGCCGGCGCTGAGCAGGGCTGTGGCAGAGGTACGTATCGCACCCATGGTTGATTCTCCGGTTCCCCGAGGAGCAGCCGCGGAACGGTTTCCGCACGTGGGGGGTCGTGCGCCTCGATGTCCGCCACGCTAGGTCCGGGCGCGGAGCCCCGCGATCAGGAACGGGCGAATGGGTCATGCCCCTACGCCGAACCGGGGACGGAGGGACCGTCCCCGGTTTGAGGCAGGGCGTGCGGGATCGGGCCTGGCTCAGCCGCTCAGCCGCTCAGCCGCTCAGCTCCAGATGGGCGAACTGCGCCAGGAACGGTTCGGCGGTGGCCGCGACACCCCGCCCGAACGGCGCGTCGAAGTCCCAGATGAGGAACAGCAGGAAGGCGATGAGCGCGCTGAACAGGCCCGCCAGCAGCAGCTCGCGGAACGACCGCCGGATCTGCAGGGTGAAGATCAGCCCCACCGTCACCAGCGCCCCGGAGATCAGCCCGAACCACACCACCCCCGGCATGGTGGCCCCGGCGCTCTCGCCCCGGGCGCTGCGGGCGTCGTCGGCCACCGCGACCTGGTCGACCAGCGGCTGGTACGCCTGCCCCTCGTGGTCGGTCTTCGGCTCGTAGTCGGTGACGTCCCGGCGGATACGTTCCAGCAACTCGCCGCCGCGGTCGGTGATCTCGCCGCGGTCGGCCATGGCCTTCCACTCCGTGTCGACCACGTAGGTCACGTACGCGTCGACGTCGGCGCGGATCTGCTTGCGCACCTCGGGCGGGTAGACCTCGGAGCGGACGCTGATCTCGTGCAGGGCCTGCGCCTCCTGGCGCACGTACTCCTGGGCGGCCCCGCGGCCCTCCCAGACGCCGGCGATCGCCAGGCCGAGGACGATCGCGTAGATCACCCCGATCATCATCGTCATGTACTCGATGACGTCCGGGGTCTCGTTCGGATCGTCGTCGTCGCCGATCCTGCGGTGGTTGAAGAAGGTGATGGACAGCACCACGGCGCACGCCGCTGCCATCGCGAGGGACAGGACGAGCCATTCCGACAAGATGACTCCCGATGGGTCATTGGCTACGGGCTACCGGGGGCGCAGCGCGACGATCGCGAGCACCGCGGGAGCCGCGGTCATCAAGGTGAAGGTCACCGGCGAGATGTGGTGCTCCTCCGGTTTGCGGGCCGGAGCGTGGTACGCCGGTCGGGCCACCGGTTTCACCGCGACGGGTACCGGCGCGGGCGTCCTGACCGCCGGGGGCGGGGGCGGGGGCGGGACCGGCTTGGGCACGGACTTCGGGGCCGGAGGCGGTGGCGGCGCCGGTACGGGCGGCGGGACCGGTTTCGGGCGCGGCGGCGCGGGTTCGGGGGGCGGGGGCTTCGGCGTCGGTTTCGACGGCGGGGTGGGAGGAGGCGTCGGCTTCGGCGGCGGCGTCGGGGTCGGCTTCGGCGGACAGGGTGGGGGCGGCGGGGGCGGACAGTGGTGCCCGTGGCCCTTGCCGCGGCCCTTGTCGTGGCCGTTGCCGTGCCCCTTGCCGTGCCCGTCGCCGGCCCGGTCGGCGCGCTGGTCGGCGTGATGTCCGCCACCCGAGCCGTCTCCGCGACCGCTCCCGACGGTCACCGCGACGGCCGCGGTGACGCCCGCGGCGGAGCCGTTGGCGTTCGTCGCGTAGGCGCAGCTATCGGCCACGGCCGGTGTGATGGACGCACAGGACAGCGCCGCCCACAGCAGCGCCGGGACCGCGAGCATGCGCCTGGCTAAGGCTTTGTTCACCCGGGGATCATGGGCCCGAGGGCGCCCCCTTACGCCGGTCCCCGCCTCCGGTTCGCCTGAACGGGTGGAGCACCGACCGGGGAGGTTTGAGCCAATCATCGACCGGGTCGGATCGTGGACCGGTCAATTCCCATAGGGGATTTGTCGGTAACGATCACCCGGGGCGTTCCGTCCGGCACGTGACTTTGGTGTGTGACGAAGAACGGATCGCCAATTTCCGCTTTTGCTCGCCCTGTTGGCTAATGATCAGTACATTCGGCTCGGACAGAGTCCGGTCCCCGGAGGGGCCGCCGCGGAACAAGGCTTGGAGATCCGATGGAGCGCCCCGCCTGGGCCCCGCCGGGCATCGACATATCGGTGCCCAGTGTGTCCCGTATCTACGATTACTACCTGGGCGGCTCCCACAATTTCGAGGTCGACCGCGAGGCCGCCCGCCGCGCCATGGAATTCATCCCGGGCCTGCCCAAGATCATGCAGGCGAACCGGGCATTCATGCGCCGCACCGTGCGCCACGCGGTGGCCGAGGGCATCACCCAGTTCCTCGACATCGGCTCCGGCATCCCCACCTTCGGCAACGTCCACGAGATCGCCCGGGCCGCGAACCCGGCGGCGCGCGTGGTCTACGTGGACCACGACCCGGTGGCCGTGGCGCACAGCCGGGCCGTCCTCGGGGACGACGAGCAGACGGGCGTCGTGGCCGCCGATCTGCGCAAGCCCAGGGACATACTGGCCGCGCCCGAGGTCACGCGGCTGCTCGACCTCGACCGGCCCGTCGCGCTGCTCCTCGTCGCGGTCCTGCACTTCATCGAGGACGCGGACGACCCGTACGGTGCCGTGGCCGAACTGCGGGACGCGCTGGCCCCCGGCAGCATGCTGGTCCTCACGCACGCCTCCTTCGAGGGGATTCCGGTCGCGGAGGAGGTGGCCGGCGGGGCGGTCGGCGTGTACCGGGACATCCGCAACCCGCTCGTCATGCGCAGCGGCGAACGGATCCGCGCCTTCTTCGACGGTTTCGAGATGGTGGAGCCGGGCCTGGTCTCCATGCCCGACTGGCGGCCGGACCGCGTCGAGGGTGACACGGAGGGCGAGGTCCCCGAAGATCCGTACACCTTCTCGGGCTTCGGCGGTGTGGGGCGCAAGGCGTGAGACTTCCCGTACAGATGTCGGCCCCGCGGCAGCCGGGCACGCCGGTCACCGGACCGGGCGCGTCCGCCTCCGGCATGCCCGCCCGCGAACCGGCGGAGCCTCCGGCGGCGCTGACCCCGGAAGGGACCGGTGCAGGGCAGGCCGATCCTGGATCCACTGCCTCCGCCGTCTCCCCGAAAGGCGGCCTGGAGGACCGGATCGCCCGTTTCGCCACCATCTGGGGCCGGGCGATCTTCCCGGTCACCGCGACCTCCCTGACCCGCCCCGAGTTCGAACGGCACCTCGTGCCGCTCACCCGCACCCTCGCCGAGGCCCTGCACGCCCGCGCCTTCGACGCCTCGGCGGCCCAGCGCGTGGGGGCCGAACTCGTGGCCGTGCACTGCACCGACCCCGAGGCCCTGGCGGGCACGCTCGGCGTCATCGAGTCCTACCTGGTGCTCTACTGCGGTGGAGCCGACGGGGCGGGGGGCTCCACGGAGGAGTGGCGGGCCCGCTGCGCCCGGATCCAGCACGGGGTGGCGGCGGGATACGCCCGGGCCCTGCGCGAGCGCACCCTCAGGGAGCAGGAGTCCATCGCCCGTTCCGCCCTGACGGCGCGCACGGACGCCCAGCAGGCCCTGCACGCCAGCGAGGCGCGCTTCCGGGCGGTCTTCGAGGGTGCGGCCGTCGGCATCGGCATCGCCGACCTGGACGGGAACATCCTGGAGGTCAATGACGCGCTGCTGGAGATGTTCGGCGGCATGGAAGGGCACGTCCGGGGCCGGAAGGTCACCGAATGGGGCCACCCCGACGACACCCCCCACGTGTGGCGGATGCACGGGGAACTCGTGCGCGGTGAGCGTGAGAGCTTCCGCGTCGAGAAGCCGTACTACCGGCACGACGGGACCGTGCTGTGGACCAATCTGACGGTGTCGCTGCTGCGCGACGCCGCGGGGGAGCCGCAGTACCAGCTGGCGCTGATGGAGGACACCACCGAACGCCGGCTGCTGAACCTGCGCCTGCGCTACGAGGCCACCCACGACGCGCTGACCGGGCTGCCCAACCGGACGCTGTTCTTCGAACGGCTGGAGAAGGCGCTGAACGGCTCAGGCGGCGACCGCTTCGGGCTGTGCTACCTGGACCTGGACGGCTTCAAGGCGGTCAACGACAGCCTCGGCCACTCCGCGGGCGACCGGCTGCTGGTGGAGGTCGCGGACCGGCTGCAGAGCTGCGCCACCGGCCCCGGCGAGGTCGTCGCCCGGCTGGGCGGTGACGAGTTCGTCGCCCTGACCACCGGCTGCGACACCGAGCAGAAGGTCACCGACCTCGCCGTCCGGATCCTGTCCGCGCTGTCCACGCCGATCCGTCTGGAGGGCCGCGAGCTGACCGTCCGCGGCAGCATCGGCATCGTGGAGGGCGGCGTCAAGGAACGCACCGCGGCGGAGGTGCTGCGCAGCGCCGACATCACCATGTACCGGGCCAAGGCGGCCGGCGGCAACCGCTTCGAGTTCGCCGACGCGGAGGCCGACGCGCGTGCGATCACCCGGCACGGACTGACCAACGCCCTGCCCGCGGCTCTGGAGCGCGGGGAGTTCTTCATCGAGTACCAGCCGCTGGTGCATATGCACGACGGCACCGTGCACGGCGCCGAGGCGCTGGTGCGCTGGTCCCACCCGCAGTACGGGGTGCTGGGCCCGGACCGCTTCATCCCGCTCGCCGAACGCACCGGCCTGATCGTCCCGCTCGGCCGCTGGGTCCTGGAGGAGTCCGTCCGGCAGGCCCGCACCTGGCAGTCCAAGCACGGCGGCGCGTCCCTGCGGATCAACGTGAACCTCTCACCGACGCAGCTGCACCACCCCGGACTGGTCGCCGACACCGTGGCCGTGCTGGAGAAGTCCGGCCTCGCCCCCGGCGCCCTGTGTCTGGAGGTGACCGAATCGGCCCTCATAGGAGCCGACGACGAACTCCTCGAACCCCTGCACCGGCTCGCCGAACTGGGCGTGGACATCGCCCTCGACGACTTCGGCACCGGCTACTCGAACCTGGCGAACCTGCGCCGCCTCCCCGTCAGCGTCCTGAAGCTGGACCGCTCCTTCACGAAGGGGATGCAGCAGAGCCCCGCCAACCCCGTCGACGTGAAGATCGTGGAGGGTATCGTCGCCCTCGCCCACAGCCTCGAACTCGCCGTGACCGTCGAGGGCGTGGAGACCGGAGCCCAGGCCGCCCAGCTGCGCGCCCTCGGCTGCGACACCGCCCAGGGCTGGTACTACGCCCGCCCCGGCGCCCCGGACCGCATCCACACCCTCGCCCTCTCGGACGTCGTGCCCTCCTCCCCCTGACGACCGCGCCGCCCGCCCCGATCCGCCCCGCCGGGCGGATCGGTCAGCCCATGCCGGCCTCGGTGCCGCGTCCGGGTTCGCGTATCGCGGCCCGCACCCGCTCGTGCCGCTCGGCGGTGTCGGCCAGGACGCGGGCGGCCACGGGAAGCCGCTCCGCCCCGTAGGCGTCGAGCACGCCTTCCGCCGCAGGGCCGGCGAGGGCGCGGAGCAAGGTCCGGCCGAGGGCGGCCGCATCCTGTATCCCGGTGTTCATGCCCAGGCCGCCGGCTATGGGGTGCACGTGCGCGGCGTCCCCGGCGAGGAAGACCCGGCCCTCGCGGATCCGGGCGGCCATGCGGATGTTGACCCGCCAGGCCGAGAGCCAGGTCGGATCCGCCAGGCGGATCCCCGGGACCCCGGCATGCCGGTCGAAGAGCCTCTGGAAGCTCTCCAGCGAGGGCGGCAGCGGCTCGCCGTTCCCATCGAGCTCCGGTGAGGCCTGGAGCTGGAAGGAGTCGGTCCCCGGCATCGGGCACAGGAGTATCCCGCCGCCCTCCGAGGTGAACCACTGGTGCCAGAACGCGCGGCTCAGGCCGGGCGCCCGCACATCCCCGAGCACCATCGTCTCCGTCTCCTCCGAGCGTCCCTCGAAGGGGATGCCGAGGAGCTTGCGCACCGAGCTGTGCCCGCCGTCGCACCCGGCGGCGTACCCGGCGCGGACCGAACGGCCGTCCGCGAGCCGGACGGTGACCCCCGCCCCGTCCTGGGCGAGGTCCGTGACCCGTGCTCCGTACTCGACCGTGACCCCGAGGCCGGCGAGCCGTCGGCGGAGGGCTTCCTCCACCTGCCACTGGCCGATGAGGATGCCCTCGCCGCCGCTCGGGGTGTCGTTGACGTGCCGGCCGTCGAAGTACTTGCGCAGGACCACGCCCCGGGTCCCCACGGCCTCCAGCTCCTCGGCCGCGCCGAGCCCCGAGAGCACTTCCAGGCTGTCCGGGGTCAGGCCCTTGCCCCGGGACTCGCGGTGGGGTCCGGAGCGTGCGTCGAGCACACGGACGGCGGCGCCGCCCGAGGCCAGTTCGCTCGCCAGGGTGAGCCCGGTGGGGCCGGAGCCCACGATCACCACGTCGGTCATCGGAGTGTCCTCTCGTCTCTCACGGTCGACGCAGCCGTCGATGAATCCAAGGAAACCGCAACCGAGTCAGAAATGCAACCGAGTAATGAAATTAACCCGGTCATTATTTCGTGCTACGCTGGAGGCATGGAGAACACGAGGGGTCCGCGCACCGGTCTGCGCGAGAGCAAGAAGCTGCGCACGCGGCACCAGTTGGCGGCCACCGCGCTCGAACTCTTTCTCGAGCACGGCTTCGACGCGGTGTCGGTGGCCGACGTCGCCGCCGCGGCCGAGGTCTCCAAGCCCACCCTGTTCCGGTACTTCCAGAGCAAGGAGGACCTGGTCCTGGACCGGTTCGCCGACCATCAGGACGAGGTGGCGCGCATCGTGCGGGAACGCCCGGCCGACCGGTCCCCGGTGGGGGCGGTCCACGAGCACTTCCTGGCGGCGCTCGCCGAGCGGGACCCGATCACCGGGCTGTGCGACCACCCGAACGTCCTCGCCTTCCAGGGGCTGCTGTACTCCACGGCCAGCCTCGAAACCCGGATCGCCCACTACACGGCGCGCGAGGTGGAGCTCCTCGCGGAGGCCCTGGAGGCCGAGTCCGTCCCCGCGTTCAGCGCCCGGCTGGCGGCGCTGCACCTGGTGACCGTCCGCCACGAACTGGGCCGGGAGAACTGGCGCCGGCTCTCGGCCGGGCAGAGTGTCGACGAGGCCTACCCGGCGGCCGTCGCCGAGGCCGACCGCGCCTTCACGATGCTGGCCGACGGGCTCGACCGGACCCTCGGGCCGCTCATATCCTCCTGACCGCATGGGTGGACTCGGTGCGAAGCCGGGCCTCGGAAGCGGGTGTTGCAATGGTCGCCAGGTATGTCACCGAGCTGATCGGGGCGCTGGAGCGGTACGGGGACCGGCCCGCGATCGGGGCCGGGGGTGATGTCCTGCGGTTCTCCGAGGTGCTGGACACCGTGTACCGGCTGGCCGGAGTACTGGCCGACGCCGGGCTCGGGCGGGGGACGGGACTGGCCTGCGTGACGGGCGGCAACGAGCCGCGGGTCCTGCTCGTGAGGCTCGCCGCACACCTGCTGGGCGCGCGCCTGACCCCGGTCGTGCGCGGACCGGCCACCCACGGCGTGGACTTCATCCTGCGCGACTGCCGTCCCCGCCTGGTGGTGCACGACGTCCCGGTACCGGACACCGGGGCCCAGCGGCTCGGTATGGATGGGCTGTTCGCGGCCGCCGCACGCCGGGAGGCCGTCGCGGTGCCCGTACGGGCGCGGGAGGACGACATCGCCCGCGTCCTGTACACCGGAGGGACCACGGGGCGGCCCAAGGGGGTGGCCTCGACCTTCGGCGCGCTGGCGGCGCGGGACGGCGGGCGCGGGGCCGGGTGGACCGAGCCGGTGTACCTCTCGGTCACCACCCTGGCCCAGCGGTCCGGGGGGCGGTGCCTGGAGCAGCTGCGGGCCGGGGGGAGGGTGGAGATCCTCGACCCCTTCGGGCCGGCGGAGTTCGCCGCCGCCTGCCGCCGTCTGGGGCGGGTGTCCACCTACCTGACACCCCCGATGATCTACCGGCTGCTGGACGACCCGGCGACCGCCGAGGGGATCCCCGGGCTGGAGGCCGTCTCGTACGGCGCCTCGCCCGTCCTCCCGGCACGCCTGGGGGAGGCGGTGGCCCGCTGGGGCGTGCGGTGGCGGCAGGGTTACGGGATGAACGAGGCGGGGGTGATCTGCCGGCTCACCCCCGCCGACCACGAGGCGGCGGTGGCCGGCTGGCCGGAGCTGCTGGCGTCCGTGGGCCGGCCCGTCGCCGGCGTGGAGCTCCAGGTGCGGGACGGACGCGGCGCGGTGCTGCCCGACGGGCTGACGGGGGAGGTGTGGGTGCGGTCGGAGACCGTGATGGCGGGCTACTGGAACCTGGCCGGGCTGACGGCCGAGGTGCTGCGGGACGGGTGGCTGCGCACCGGGGACGCCGGGCACGTAGGTGACGGCGGATACCTCTACCTCGACGACCGGGTGAAGGACGTCGTGATCGTCGACGGTGCCAACGTCTACTGCCTGCCGGTGGAGGCGTCGCTCGCCCGGCATCCCGCGGTGGCACAGGTCGTGGTCGTCGGGCGCCCCAGCATGCTCACCGGCGAGGAGGTCTGCGCCTTCCTGGTCGCGGCCCCGGGACACGCGCCGACCGGCACCGCGGCGGCCGAGGCCTGTGCGCTGGTGGAGCGCGAACTGGCCCCGGCGCACCGGCCGACGGCCGTGTTCTGGGCCCGTGAGATCCCCCTGACGGGCCGCGGCAAGCCCGACAAGCGGAGGCTGAGGCAGCGCGCGGCGAGTGAGGCACCGGGCACCGGCCGCCCACAAGCCCCCGGCGGCTGACCCCCGCCGCCGCTCCCGCTCCCACGCCGGGGCCGCACCCGCTCCCGTGCGGGGGCCGCGTCCGCTCGCTTGCGGGGGCCGCACCCGCTCCCGGGTCCGGGTCGCCTCGCGCTGCCGCGTTTGGGCCGTACCCGCGCCTGTTCTCGGGTCTGGGCCGCTCCTGCGCCCGTTGCCGGGCCGCACCCGGCTCCCGGGTTCCGGCCGTGGTGCTGACCCGACGCCGTGCCTGCTCTCGTGTTCGGGCTGCGTCCGCTCCCG